>CABVDE010000081.1 GCA_902496945.1 uncultured Collinsella sp. | reverse complement strand
GCGCCGAATGCTCGCCATCGAAATTTATCGATGGCCTATTTCAGACTGTAATGGGGGTGCTTCCGTTGCATAGCGCAGGCGTATACGGAGGTGCGCTCATGAGCCGCCGCCCCAAAGTCCTCATGGTCGGTCCGAGCCGCGATTCCCAAGGCGGTATAACCACGGTTGTGAACGAGTGCTTCGCCGCCGGCTTGCAGGAAGCTTGCGATCTCACGTACCTGGACTGTTCCGTACCGGGCGGCAAGGCTCGCAAGCTGGCTGCCGGGTCGCGCTCGCTACTGTGGGCGAGGAAGCATGCCCACGAGTTTGACCTGTGCCACGTGCACGTCGGCGGTGGGAACAGCTTCTATCGCGAGCGGCACTTCGTCGACGCGGCGGTGCGAGCCGGCGTCCCATGTGTCCTGCACCTCCATGACGGGCTCTTCAAGATCCTTTGGGAGAAGCGCGCCGATGAACGCCTGCGGTCAAGGATCCGCGAGACCTACGCATCCTGCGCGCGCGTCGTGGTGCTCTCGACCGACATTGCCCGCTATATCGAGGAGAACGTGTTCTCGGGGCTGCGTATTTGCGTCATCCCTAACGGAGTCGAGGTCCGCGAGGAGGTCGCACTGCCCAAGGAGCCCCAGACCGTGCTCTTCCTCGGTCACTTCGACGACAACAAGAACTATGACGTCCTCGTTCGTGCCATGTCGAGGGTGCGTGAGCGGTTTCCCGAGGCGAGGGCGTACTTTGGTGCCGATGGCGACGTCGATGGATTCAAGTCGCTTGTAGATGAGCTGGGCTTGGGCGAATGCTGCATATATCTTGGATGGGTTTGTAGCGAGGAGAAGCAGAGAATGCTCGACCGCTGCTCCATCTACTGCCTGCCTTCCAAGAACGAAGCCATGCCGATGGGGCTTTTGGAGGCTATGGCCAACCAGCTCTGCGCCGTTGTTACCCCAGTTGGGGGGGTGCCCGACATCGTGGAGGACGGCAAAAGCGGCGCCTTCGTGCCCGTGGGCGACGAGGCGGCGCTCGCCGAGGCCATCTGCGGCCTCATGTCGGACGAGCGGAGGCGTGCGGAGCTTGCCTCGGCGGGCCACGCACGCATACGGGAGCTTTTTACGCTGGAGAGTGTCATGGGTCGATACACGGACCTTTACAGCGAGATTTTGAAAGAGGTGAGTGCGGGGTGAGCGAACTCTCTCGCAAACTATGGCGCGTGCTCTATGCGGGCACGGCAAAGCTGCTGCCACAGAGTACATACTGCCCGTCGGCGAGGGCTTTGCGTGGCTTCTTCGCCCGGCGCATCTGCGCAAGCGCGGGCAAGGGGATTAACGTGGAGCGGGGAGCCACCTTCGCCGCGCCCGTAACCATAGGCGACCGCTCAGGCATAGGCGTAAACTGTGAGCTTCACGGGGAAGTGCACATCGGCGACGACGTGATGATGGCTCCTGAGTGCTGTTTCTACACGAGGAACCACAGGACAGATCGGCTGGACGTGCCCATGGGGCAGCAGGGTGAGACCGACCCCGCGCCCATCACGATAGGGAACGACGTTTGGATTGGCCGACGAGCGATGTTCATGCCTGGCGTCGAGGTTGGCGACCATTGCATCGTCGCAGCGGGGGCCGTTGTGACTAAGAGCTTCCCTCCTTATAGCGTTCTGGGGGGTGTTCCTATAGTTTTGTCAACTGGTAAATGCTCTCCGTGCGACCGGATCG
>CABVDE010000080.1 GCA_902496945.1 uncultured Collinsella sp. | reverse complement strand
GGTGCGCCGCGCGGAGTATGGCGACTGGGATCACATTGTCTATATGGATGCTGAGAACGCGCGCGGCCTGCGTCGCATCTTTGGCGACGACCCCGACGGCAAGATTACGCGCTTGCTCGATTGGACCGAGCGCCCCGGCGACGTGGCCGATCCCTGGTACACCGGCAACTTCGATGCCACCTACCGCGACGTGCTCGACGGTTGCACTGCTATGCTCGAGCAGTTGTAGGCTCGCGAGCACACGAACCGCACCATCGACATGCAGCGAGCGAGGATTTTCTCCCGCATATAAATCGAGCGTGGACTTTCTCCCACTTTGAGCGTTCAAGCGCGCTCTAAACGGGAGAAAATCCACGCTCATTTTCTCGGCGGGAGATAATCCACGCTCAACTACTCGTCGATGATCTCGGCAAGCCAGACATTCAGCGTATCGACCTCGGGGCAGCAGAACTTTGCCGTGCCGGGCTCGTTGCCGGGCACAGTTCCGCCATAGCGCAGAATATCGATATAGGGAAAGCCAACGTGACAGGCCATGGCGCACATCTTGCCGCGATCGCGGTCGAAGTCGAAGACGTCGCCCGGCTTGTGACCATGGTGGCAGCGGCACGTCCCCAACTGGTCCACGCAGCTCACGCGGATACGCGGACGCTTGCCACGCGGCGCGCCGAGTGGCTTGTTCTCGCCCGCAGGCCTGATGCCGCCCTCGCCAGCATTACTCATGGTCAATCACATCCAGGCAGGCCTCGATGGGAAGACCGGCCGACTTGTCCTCTTGGTCGGCATTACGCTCGATAAGCTCGGCCACCACACGCATGGCATCGGACGTCGCGCGCTGCAGACTCCAACCTGCCATAACGCGGCCGACGAGCACTGCCGAGAACGTGTCGCCCGTGCCCGGGAAGTAGACCGGAATCAGCTCGAAGGGAATCGTGAAGTACTCCCCCGCCACATGGTCGTAGCCGATAACCGCGTTTGCGCCATTGACTACGGCGCTCGTAATGACCACAGATTTGGCGCCCAGGGCATGCACGGCATCCACAAGAGCGCGGCCCTCATCGGGCGTAATTTGCTCGGCGATGGGCGTATCGGTGAGCAGGCACGCCTCGGTATAGTTGGGCACCGCGTAGTCTGCGCACTCCAGCAGGTGCCGCATAAGGCCAATCGTGGACTCGGGCACGCCCGCATAGAGCTTGCCGTTGTCGCCCATGATGGGGTCGACGAACACCTTGGTGCCCTTTTGCGCACGGCGGTGGCAAAAGTCCGAGATGATGCGTGTCTCTTCCTCGGTCACGATAAAGCCGGTCGAGATGGCGTCGAACTCAAAGCCGAGTTCTTCCCAGATGGCAAGACTCTGACGCACGTACTCGGTGGTGTCGTGGATGTAGAACTTGGGATAGTTGAGCGTATCGGACACAAGTGCCGTCGGCAGATTGTGGATACGGTAACCCATGTGCGACAGCACCGGCAGCATGGCGGAAAGCGCGACCTTGCCGTAGCCGCACATATCGTTGATCAGCAACAGCTGAGTGTTCTTCATGAGTGTCCCCCTTGGGTCGGGCGCGGCGCAACGGCACCACAGTGCAACTAAGTGTAGCGCAGGGGACGTTGCGAGCGGAGTCGAGCGGCACGAAGGGCAAATTGTTGCGGAAAATGATCCCTTTTCCTCCGTCCCCAAGGGATTACATGCACCGAAACGGACCGTGGCGGAATCACAGGTTGAGGACGGACAGACACTATGACCCAATCCGAGGGCACTAAAAAGATAGGAGCCCCCGCTCGTGACCGC
>CABVDE010000079.1 GCA_902496945.1 uncultured Collinsella sp. | reverse complement strand
TCCTACGTTACCGCAATGCTGCCCGCAGATGGTCCGTTGCCGCAAGCAACGGGTCGTAACATCGGCGGGGATTGTTTGAGTTCACAGGGGATGCAAGCTCCTAATAATATGACGTCCATTTAATCTACCTGCGGTTTGCAACCATAGGGTGCCTGCAGGTTGCGTAAAATGAAGCCTCAAGTTGGTGGTTTCCGCCATGTGGCTACCGTAGTGTGTAAGTCGCCGGCAGGAAAGCACCGAACGCTGGGATGCCGCGCCCGCGCCGTCGTCGTGAGCCAAGATCATGACGCCCGAGCGGTCGCTCCCAGCCAACGAGAGGACCTACTATGAGCTTCCGTACCAACCTTCAGTATCTGCGCGCCGAGCGCCATATGACCCAGGAGCAGCTCGCCATGCTGCTTGGGGTGTCCCGCCAGTCCGTCACCAAGTGGGAGGCCGAGAAGTCCTACCCGGAGATGGATAAGCTCATCAAAATGTGCCAGATTTTCGAGTGCTCGCTCGATGACCTGGTGCAGGGGGACGTGTCGCGCCGCGCGGCCGTGAGCCAGAGCGCCGCGGATGGCGTGCAAAACGATGGGAACGCCGTCGTCCGCGTCGAGGCTCCGCACGGGCGGAACTCGTTGTCCGACATCGGATCCGCCTTTGTGCCCGCGATCCCCGTCGGTCCCAACACGGATGTATGCGGCTATGACGAGCACATGGTCGCATTTGCCCGCAAGGTCGCACTCGGTGTGGCGCTCATCATCCTGGGGGTCGCCGCCGCGGTCTTCACCGATGAGGTCCTGCACTCAGACGGAATCGTCCTCATGGCGTTGTTCGCGCTCGTTGCCGCTGGCTTGGGATTCCTTATTCCATCCGGCATGGAGCACGCGGCTTTTGTGGAAGCCCATCCGTATGTTGCGGACTTTTACACCGCAGAGCAAAAGGCGGCAGAGCGTCGTCGTGCTTCGATCGCGATCGTTTCGGGTATCGCGATCATCCTTCTTGGCATCGCCGTATCGGCGCTGTTTGAGGTGGAGGCGAACGTCCAGGTATATGGCGACACGCTGATGATGGTCCTGGTCGCCGTCGGTGTTGGGGTGATTGTCCACTGGGGCATGCTGTGGGGCCGCATGGATGTCGCGGAGTACAACAAGGAGTGGCTCGAGACGGTCGAATTGAGTGCGGAGGAGCTGTCGCAGCTGGATCCCCAGAGCCGCGAGGCGTATCTGCGCGCGTGCAATCCCAAGTATCGCCGTACAGCGGCGCGCAAGAAGAGGGCTTGCGTCTTGATCATGCTCGCCTCCACCATCATCGCGCTCATCTGGCTGTTCGTCGGTGCTGCCATGGATGCGTCCGAGGGGATCGGCGGCCTGTTCTGGCTCCCGTGGGTCGTCGGTAGCTTGGGCTCCGCTATCGCCCTTATCGTTATCGACGATGACGATGAGAATGATGCGGCTGCATGCGGCGATAGGGAGTAGAGGCGTTCGAAGACATCCGTCTGAATGAAGCGGGCGGCCTCGGGTGTGCCGGGGCCGCCCGCATTTTGCTGGGTGGTGCTGTATTGCCGGCGTGGAGCGGGCCTCAAGCTAGTGCTTGCCGTCAATTTGAAGTCTTCGGCTGCGGGCACCTTCGAGTCCGCATCACGAGCGCAACGCTGGCGCCCAAAGCGCTGATTCTTGACGCGCGTGATGCGGACTTCGGCAGATGCTGCCTCTAGTTCAGCAGCCCCCACACGGCAAAGCCGAGTGCTCCGCCGATGGCGGCTGCGGCGAAGAAGGTCAGCAAGTCGTACGCCAGTCGGTGCTTCGTCGGCCACGCGCGGCGGGGGAGTGCCCGCGGATCGCGCTTGATGTTCGCCTCGCCGTTCATGAAGGCGAGGATCTCGCGGTATGTCACCAGGTCGTTCTCACGCTTGATGCGCTCGAGGACGGTCGCGACAACAAGCGCCGCTATCGCCGGCAGGA
>CABVDE010000078.1 GCA_902496945.1 uncultured Collinsella sp. | reverse complement strand
ATCTTTGGCTTGGACCCCGCCGAGCGGAGTTTTACGTGTCTGGGCACGGAGGATAACGGACGCTTGCGTTTGCGGAAGTTGGTGGCCGAGATTCGCCCCGAGCTTGTTCCGAGGGCGGCCCGGATTTTGCTTAAGGCGGGCAGATGCGATGCGGCGATGGGCCTGGCGGACGCCTTTCTGGACCGTGAAGCGGTCCTTGAGCTTGCTGGGCAGTATGGGGTCGATCTTGCTCTGACGGGGCACGGGGCCGATATTTGCCGAGCGGCGCTGGGTGCAATCGATGCCGACGATCCGGCTCCGGAGCCAACGCCTGCCGAGGCGCTCGGCGTGTATCTGGCGGCGGTCAGTGTGTCCAACACAAAGCTCGCCCGCTATATGGCATCGGTCATCGAGCGCGAGGGCGAACGGGCGGTCTGCGAAATAGACCCTGTTTCATGGAGGGTGGCCCAGACACTGACGGCAGTTTGCTATGGGGACAACGGGCTTGGGCTTCCTACGAACCTGGCCATGCCAGAAATCGAGACGTCCCACACCGCACTCGACATGATGTCTGCGCATATCGAGGTCAAGCGCTGCCTGACCGAGCGGGGAGATGATGGCGGCGTTCTGCAGCAGCTCAAAACGAGCAAGGCCTATGATTGCGAGCTCGACATCGCGGGGATTGTTATACGGGCCGATAGCATGCTGGTGGAGCTCTTCGACGGGTCGTTTGCGGGAACCGACGAGCGCGACGACGAGATGGCGGTGGTGCGGGAGGCGCTCGACGTACGTGGGCTTAAGGCGCCGGCTATCTGGGTGCGCATGGTGCTGGCGGCGCGGCGGCTCCTTTCCGGCTTGCCGGTAACCGACGACGCGGCGTTCAGCGAGCTCGACCGTTTTGCCGTGCGCATGCGCGACAACCAGATCCAGCTATTTGGTCTGTTGCTGGAAGGCTGGCAGTCGCTGGCAGAGGGACGGCCGGTCAATGCAAAGTTCCGTGCGGTCCAAGTGCTCAAACTTGCCGAGGAATCGATTGCGTACATGCGCGACAACGCATTGCTACTGGAGCGCGCGGCGTATCTGCGTAACACCTCGATGGTTTCGGTGCGCGAGGAAGCGGAGCTGCTCGATATAAGCCAGACGCAGGTTGGTGGAGCGGAGGCCTGGATGGTGGCGCTGCATTTGGCCTGTGCGGGCCGAGACAGCGACCTTGCGGCCTGGATGTCCATGAATCGTGCGGGGATTCTAGAGCCATCATATCGGCTCTTTGCGCGCCTTGCCATGCATTGTCTGGGCGAGCCGGCGACCAGGATTCGCAAGAAGCTTCCCGTGCGCGAGCTGTCGCGGTACTCGCTGCGTGACGATTTGGAAGGGGAGGGCGAGCGCCTGTTCCAGGCCGGCGAGGTTGAAGTCGTTGATACCATCGACCATATCGAGATGCGCATGTTTGGTTCGTTTCGCGCCGACCGCGACGGGTTTCCCATCACGGACAAAATGTGGCGCCGCAAGAAGGCGGCGACACTTGCCGAGCGGCTTGCGCTGGGCATGGATGCGCTCGTCGATCGCGAGACGCTGGCCATGGAACTGTGGCCCCATGCTGAGTTCAATAGCGCCCGCAACAACCTGTACTCGACCATATCGCGCTTGCGGTCGGCTTTGGGACCGACTCCGGATGGCAAGTCGTGTGTGCTCATCCAAAACGAATGCATTGGGCTCAACGGCGACTACGTAAAGACCGATGTGCGACTGTTTGACCAGATAAGCCGTGAGGTTTTGGGAAATCGCACGGGTGCGCGCGGGCCCCATCTGATCGAGTTGTGTCTTAAGATTGAGCAGCTTTATGCCGGACCGCTGTATGTGCCCAATGGCTGTAATCCAACCTACTTTTTGCGTATGCGGCGCATCATGCAGTCAAAGTATATCGATTGCATGATTAAGGGGGCGAATGCCGCTCTAGAAGAAAACGACCTGCAGTCGGCGATTTGGCTAGCAGAGTCGGGACTTAGGCAGGAAACGGCGCGTGAGGATATGGTGCGTTGCGCCATGCGCGTCTACAGTGCAGCGGGGCGGCGGCGCGATATCGTCGAGCTGTACAGCGGGCATATGCACCATCTGAGGGAGCAGGTCAATGGCGTGCCCGAGCCCGAGACACGGCGTCTATACGAGCGCTTGGTGGAAGGTCGGCTCAACCGCGTGCTGGTCGAGCGATAAAAACGG
>CABVDE010000077.1 GCA_902496945.1 uncultured Collinsella sp. | reverse complement strand
TGCGATGCCCCCGGCCGGCGACGCGGCACATGCCCCCGCTTCGCCCTCCCCCGCCGCGCTCACCGTGGGCTCGGTCGCGCTCGACCCGGACCGCCGCGAGGTCACAGTCGGCGGCTCGCCCATCGTGCTGACTGCCCGCGAGTTCGACGTCCTCGCCCTGCTTATGGCACATGCCGAAACCGTGCTCACGCGCGAGCGCATCGCACACGAGGCGCTGGGTTACGACTACATGGGCGACACCAACAACGTCGACGTGCACATTGCGCACCTGCGCGCCAAGATCGAGGACGCCGGCGGTGCCCGCATCATCCAGACTGTGCGCGGGGTGGGCTATGTCTGCCGCGAGTAACGCCGAGACCAAGCGCGTCACCTCCATCGCCCGCGCCATCAACTGGAGCTACATGTGGCGACGCTTGATGAGCTACGTCTGGCTGGATCTTTTGCTATTGCTTGTTGCGGCGGCGATACTCGTCTATGGATACAACCAGACGCTGCCCGACGGCGCGTTTACTGCGGGATGGATCCCCAGCGCCGCCGTTCACAGCATGTCGCTGACCCCCGCGCGCAGCTGGGACCTGACAACGCTCACCTATACTGTCGAGCTTGCGCGCACCACTAAGAGTTTTCCTCTCGCGCAGGATCTTGTCGAGCTGTGGCCCCTCGCCATCGTTGTTATGAGCTGGCAGGTCATCAGCGTGCTTAACATGCTCGGCGGCGCCCGCCGCGTGCGCCGTACCATGGCACCGCTCAACGACCTGGCCCTACGCGTAGACGAGCTCAGCCGCATGCAGCTCGCCGGTGGCAAGATGGAAACGCTGGAGCAGGCCATCGAGCGCGCAAGCGTCGACTCGCCGAGCGTCACCACCGGTGACGCCGACCTGGCGAGCATCGAGGTCGCGCTCAACCGCCTGCTGCGCCAGATGCAAGAGGCCAAGCTGCAGCAGATGCGCTTTGTCAACGACGCGAGCCATGAGCTGCGCACGCCCATCGCGGTGATTCAGGGCTATGTGAACATGCTCGACCGCTGGGGCAAAGACGACCCGGACGTGCTGGCAGAGTCCATCGCCTCGCTCAAGGCCGAAAGCGAGCACATGCAGGAACTCGTGGAGCAGCTGCTATTTTTGGCGCGCGGCGATGCCGGCCGCACCGTGCTGCGGCGCGCGAATACCAACTTGGCCGCGCTCGTCGGCGAGGTATGCGAGGAATCGCAGATGATCGATTCCGGGCACACATATCGGCTGGCGTACGATGCTGCACTTACCAGCGACCCGCGCTGTGACGCGCCCGTCGACGTGGCACTCGTAAAGCAAGCACTGCGCGTGATCGTGCAAAACGCCGCCAAGTATTCGGACGCGGGCACGTCTATTACGTTTAGCGTGACGCCGGATGCGGGCGCGGGTACGATCGACATAAGCGTTGAGGACGAGGGCATCGGCATGAACCAGGAATCCGCAGCTCACGCGTTTGAGCGGTTCTACCGCGCCGACAATGCACGCGATGCCGGCGCGCAGGGATCGGGCCTGGGGCTCGCCATCGCCAAGTGGATCGTCGACAGCCACGGCGGTGTCATCGGCGTAACCTCGGTCGAAGGGGTCGGCAGCCGCTTTACGATTCGCCTGCCGCGGTAGGAAGCCTCTCGGCATTAAAAATGGGGCAAGGCCACGCGCCTTACCCCATTTTTTTGTTAGCTATGGCAGCCTGTGCGCTACTCGCGGCACAGGTGCACGGCGAAGCCGGCAAACTCGCGCTTAAAGTACACGAGCTTGGTGCCACCGTCGGGCAGCAGCGCGCGCGATTCCTCGTTGACCTCGAGTCCGCGCTCGGCAAACCACTTCTCGGCCGCATCGATGTCGTTGACGGCAAAGCCGATGTGGCCCTTGGTGCCACGGCCGTTCTGCTTCATGATCTCGACCAGTGAATCGTTAAAGTACGAAACCGGGGTCTCGATTACGGGCAGACCCATCATCGTCGAGAACAGCTCCGCGATCTCCAGGGCGTCGGCCGGGTCGGTGGCGTTGATGCCCACGTGGGCGACGCGCATGCCAAAGAGCTCGACCGGGTTGGCGTTCTGCTCACTCATGCAGACAGCGCCTACTGAGCCATGACGTCGAGGACGGCCTTCTCGGCGGCGACGCGGTTCATGCCGGTCATGAAGGGCACGCCGCTCACGTACGGGCAGGTGAGGCCCTCGGGGGCAACGGTGGTGGCGATCAGCAGGTCGGCGCCCTCGTCGCAAGCGTCCTTGGCCTCGGAGATGGCGCACTGCACGATCTCGTACTTGTCGGCATAACCGTTGGCGTCGAGCAGGGTAGCGACCTTCTGGGCAACGAGCGTGGAAGTAGCAGCGCCAGCACCGCAAGCCAAAACGATTTTCTTCATAGGTAATGTCTCCCTTCGAGGTTTACTTTAGGTAAGTGTACCGCAGCAAGCGAAGACGCTCGGCCTCGATGCACTTTTATGCCAGTTTCCTTGATTATCAACTTCATCCGAACACTTCCCACATTCATCCGCACATGTGCGGA
>CABVDE010000076.1 GCA_902496945.1 uncultured Collinsella sp. | reverse complement strand
ACTTCGAAGCTCATATCGGTTATGAGCGGGAAGAGGGCTTGTTTTCAGCCCCCGATATGAAGGAGGTTCATGATGGGCACCATATACGGTTACGCGCGCGTGAGCACTCGCGAGCAGAATCTCGATCGCCAGTTGAGGGCGCTTGAGGAGTTTGGTGTTCGGCGGGAGCATATCTTCGCCGACAAGGCGAGTGGCAAGAATTTCGACCGGCCGGAGTGGACACGTCTCGTGAACGTGTTGCGTGAGGGCGACGTATTGGTGGTAAAGAGCATCGACCGACTCGGCAGGAACTACGAGGAGATCATAGACCAATGGCGCGCCCTTATAAAAAACCTGCGCGCGGATGTCGTTGTGTTGGATATGCCTCTGCTCGACTCCCGGAACGAGTGCGATGGCGTGACGGGCATGCTGATCTCCGATATCGTGCTACAGCTGCTGTCCTACGTTGCCCAAGTTGAGCGGGAGAGCATTCGGCAGCGCCAACGTGAGGGCATAGTCGCCGCCAAGGCTCGGGGTGTGCGCTTTGGCAGGCCCAAAAAACAACGCCCGGCAGCGTATGGGGTCACGAAAGAAGGGTATCTGGACGGGCGCGTCACTCGCGCCGAGGCAGCGCGACGTCTCGAGATATCGGTTTCGACTTTTGATAAATGGCTGAGGGAAGATGGGGTCAAAAAAGACAACGGGCTGGGGTGTGAATAAGTGCACCTTTTCAAAGCCTTTTAAAACGTACCCATTTTACCAATGATTCCGAAATCTAACAGTTTAGATAACGGGTGATGCCGCACCTATCCCAAGCTGCGGTAAGTCGCGTCGGCCATCAGGATATGGCGCACCACCCTTGCAGTCGGGTCCCACCTGTCGCGCGCCTGGTTGACCCTGAAGAGGTAGACGTACCAGTCGAGGTAGGCCTGCAGGTTCGCGGGCGACATCCCCGTGAAGCGCCACAGGTAGCGTTTGAGCCAGGAGCACAGGTCGTTCACCATCTCCATCCGCTCCAGGTAGACCGGGTCGTTCACATCGGCCCTGTGCGCCTCGCTCTCGAGCCCGCCGTCCCTGACCAGCGCGTTGTGCGCCCGCTCGAGGTCGTGGATCAGCAGCGCCCCGGGCGCTATCCTGCCGCCCATGGCCTCCCTCACGCGCGCCGAGCTGGGCTTCCCGTGGCCGCAGACGACCGCGACCGGGTTCTTGTGGACGTCGATGGCGACGCAGATGCACAGCTTCTGGCGGGAGAGGCCGCGCTTGCGGGCCTGCCCGTAGCCCTTGGAGAGGTCGGTGTCGTTTATGTAGGTCTCGTCCACCCAGACGGTGTCGCGCAGCACGATCCGGTCCTGGTAGCCGGACACCGTCGCGAGCACGCGGTGCCGCCACTCGAAGGCCGTCTTGTGGGTGACGCCGCACATCTCGGCCGCGCACTCGACGGGCACGTTGTGGCGCATGAGCCTGATGAAGGAGACCCAGGCGGGGAGCGGCTTTCGGCAGTGCTCGAGGACGGTGCCCGTGAGGGAGTTAAACCTCCTGCCGCAGCAGCGGCAGCGCCACCTCGGGACGCCGGCGGCGGTGGAGCCGTCCCTCCAGGCGCCGCGGGCGCCGCACCCCGGGCACTTCGGGTCCGGCCGATAGGCCGCGGCGGCCTCGGCCAGCGTGCCGACGCCGACCTCGTCGCGGCAGCGCCTCTCGTCGACGGCTTCTCTGAGCAGCAGGAACTCGTCGGCGGTGAGGCCCGCCACGAGCGCCCTGAAGGGGTTCGCTCTTCCCATATGGATCTGTCCCATCCGCCCGAACGCCCACCCGGAGGGATTGTCGCCAAACAAAGATCCGGGTGGGCGCTCGGGCAAATTCTCTGTTTGGCTGGGAAGAGCATAGCATTCGGGGGCCTTGCGGTCCCCGAATCATCACCTGTTATCTAAACTGTTAGATTATTAATAACGCGGAGCTTTACATGAACAACACGCACCATGCCCGAATAGCTGTTTTGATTCCATGCTACAACGAGGAAGTCACCATAGGGAAGGTTGTCTCTGATTTTCGCCGCGCGCTTCCAGACGCTTCTGTCTATGTCTATGACAACAACTCGAGCGACAAAACGGCGGAAATAGCTCGAGATGCCGGAGCAATCGTTCGTCATGAACCACGTCAGGGCAAGGGAAATGTGTGTAGGCAAATGTTTCGAGACATCGATGCCGATTGCTACCTTATGGTAGATGGCGATGACACCTATCCCGCAGAGCAAGCAACCGAGATCTGCGCCCCCATCCTGCAACATAAAGCTGACATGGTTGTGGGAGACCGTCTCTCCAATGGGACCTACGCCAAGGAGAACAAGCGCGCCTTTCACGGTTTTGGTAACAACCTCGTTCGCTTCATGATTAAACTGATTTACGGCTACACTTTCCACGATGTCATGACGGGCTATCGTGCGTTTTCGAAGCCGTTCGTTAAGACCTTCCCAGTGCTCTCAACGGGATTTCAGATAGAGACGGAGCTCTCGATTCACGCAGTTGACCGCCGCTGGCGCATTGCCGATGTTCCCATCATCTATCGAGACCGTCCCGAGGGCAGCAAGTCAAAG
>CABVDE010000075.1 GCA_902496945.1 uncultured Collinsella sp. | reverse complement strand
CCCGCCGCGCCGGCGCAGATGGCGGCGTTGCGGCCGAGGCGCAGGGCCACGCCGAGCCCCAGCGCGTGTTGACGAGCGCGCAGAGGAGCATCGTGAGCGTGCCCGCGACCGTGAGGCCCTGCGAGGAGCCATCTGCTGCACCTCGGAGAGGATGTGGCTCGAGACGATCACCGTCGTACCCGCCGCCGCGAAGCCGCGGATCTGGTCGCGCAGCTCCTCGATGCCGATGGGGTCGAGGCCGTTGGTGGGCTCGTCGAGCACAAGCAGGCGTGGCCGAGCGATCAGCGCCAGCGCGAGCCCCAGGCGCTGCCGCATGCCCATCGAGAAGCGCCCAGCGCGCTTCTTCCCGGTGTCCGCGAGGTCCACGGCGGCGAGCACCTCATCTACGCGGCTCTCGGGAAGGCCCAGCAGCGTGGTGCGCACGCGCAGGTTCTCGCGCGCGGTGAGGTTGGGGTAGAGCGGCGCCTCCTCGATGAGGCTGCCGATTGCGTAGAGGTCCTCGCGGCGCCAGGCGTGCCCGGCAAAGAGGATCTCCCCGGCCGTCGGCCGCAGCATCCCGCAGATCATCTTGAGCGTTGTCGACTTGCCGGCGCCGTTGGGGCCGAGCAGCCCGTACACCTCGCCCTCGCGGATATGAAGGCTCACGTCGGCCACGGCGTCCTGCGCCTGGTCGCCGCGGCCGAAGCGCTTGGTGAGCCCGCGCGTCTCGAGCATGTAACCCATGGGTTTATCCTTTCTCTTCCGGGCGCGCGGGCCGAGTCGCCGTGCCCGCGCGCCTTACCTTTCGGGTTCACCATCCATGGTGGGGCGCGTTTCTAACGAAGCCGTAACGGCCGTTGGGTTCTTTTGGCGCCAGCCCTTCTCGACCCGCACGCCACTCATGGTATGTTTATCGTGAAAATAAGGACGGAGGTGCCCGTGGCACGCAATAAGTACCCGGAGGAGATGGTCGAGAAGATTCTCGATGTTGCCGAGCGGCTCTTCGTGGAGCGCGGCTACGAGTACACAACGATGATCTGAAGAGCAATACGTTAAATCGAAAAAGGCAAACCCTGGAGACGTGATTTTTGCCATAACGAGCGAGAATATCGAAGATGTCTGCACACCATTGGCGTGGGAAGGCGAACAGCCGGTTGCAATCAGCGGACAATCTTGCGCGTATGCGACTGAAAGCATTATCCCGAGATACCTAGCATATTTAGCTACTGCTCAGGACTTTCAGATATCCAAACGGAAGGTGGCGAAAGGGCAAAGGTAATCGAAGTCGCGCCTGTGGACTTAGCGAGAGTCGAGATTCCCACCTCATCCATCGCCGCCCAGCGGAAGGTCGTCGATGTCCTCGACCGCTTCGACTCCCTCACGGCATCGCTGACCGACTGCCTCCCCGCCGAGATCGAGGCACGGAATCAACAATACGAGTACTACCGCGACCGCCTGCTCGACTTCCCGCGCAAAGCGATCGGAACCGAATAGTCCGATGGAACTAGGGCTGCCGCTAAAGGCCTCCCAACGTTTGTTACGGTTGCGAACTCTTCGAGGGCCATATGGGCGGCGCGGCGGAAAATTGCCGACCTGAACCGCGAGGCTCATCTACATTTCCGCAGACTCTTTGCATTGATAACCGGCATTCGCCGTTATGATCTGGCGGCCTCGTATTCAGGATGCATATATCGAATACGAGTGAGATGGGGATCGACTGTTGACGAGTTGTGAATGGATAACCGCGTCGGTTTCGAGTGGAACCGACGCGGCTTCTGCATAAGGCTCGCCGCAAATGGCGATCAATGCCCTCGATGCTTCTGCTTGCGCTTCAGCTTCCGCTGCTCGAAGCGCGCCTCCGCCTCATCCGCGCGACGCTGGCTTCTTGCTTGAGCCGATTCCCGCTTCATCGTCTCCCGCTGATTCGCGAGCGCCTGCTGCGCCTTGGTGCTCATCGCCGGCTGCTTGAGGGCTTTCGCCGCCTCGCGAGCGCGTCGCTTGGGGTTCTTCGCGGGCTTGCTCGCCTCGGCGGGATCGCCACCGAAGAACGCGAGCTCCGCCCATTTGCTTGTAACGAATTGCAGGATTTCCTCATCGGACGGCTCCGCACCGAAGACGATGCGGGCTACGCCGTATGTTTCGTCCTCGACATGTTCCGCCAGCCCCACCCAAAACTGGCCGTCGTGATATACGGTCAGGGTGGACGACACGCTGATCTGCATGGCTGGTTCCTCCTTTATGTAGATGACCATGCAGAGAAGGGACAACCAAGGAGGCAGGTTACTGATGCGGACTCCCGCACGCCCACGACTACCCGACGGGGACTGTGTTTTCATCTCTGGTGCCCGCATTGTAGCACGCGCGGATTCACGATGTTGATTGCCGGCGCCTAGACGGAGATGAAGGCGGTTCGATCTAGGTCAAGCCGGTCGCTCGTTCATGAAGCGGCCGATTCCCTGAAAATAAAAGGCGCCCACGAGGACACCTACAGGCTATCTTCGAACTACTTAGTTGGGGCAGACGGAGGAAAAAAATAGGGCAGAATCGCTCTCACGATCCCGCCCCGCAAACCCGAGGGTTTCTAACTGGCTCCATTATTCCGGGCTTCTCAGTTCTGTCATTGACCCAGGTATCATCCGTCTCCTATAGCGAGTGAATATAAAAATCCGAGAGTAGCGAATCGTGCGGGTCCTATACCTACCTTGAGCTGCGGTAATGCG
>CABVDE010000074.1 GCA_902496945.1 uncultured Collinsella sp. | reverse complement strand
TGACCTTCTGGTCATGCCGCCGAAGTTGAAAGGCAGATTGCCGCTCTGGCGGGCTTGCAGCGTCAACTGGTTACGCGGTTCGTAGAACCGCGTAACTCCCTAGTACATCTTTGCGCCGGCGGGGATGGAAGCGTCGAGTTGAATCAGGTTGAGACGCTCCTCGCCCTCCTCCTCGTGAATGGCGCTGATGAGCATGCCGCAGCTGGGGATACCCATCATCTTGCGTGGAGGCAGGTTGGTGATGGCGAGCAGAGTCTTGCCGACCAGGTCCTCGGGCTCGTAGTATTCGTGAATACCGGAGAGGATAGTGCGGTCGGTGCCGGTGCCGTCATTGAGCGTAAAGTTCAGCAGCTTCTTGGACTTCTTGACGGCCTCGCACGCCTTGACCTTCACGGCGCGGAAATCGCTCTTGGAGAAGGTGTCGAAGTCGACGAACTCCTCAAACAGCGGCTCGACGGCAATCTTGGAGTAGTCGAGCGTGGGCTTGAGCGACTTGACGAACGGGCTTGCGACGCTGCCGGCCTCGACAGCCTTGGCGGCAGCGGCACCGGACTGGAAACCCTTCTCGGGCTTCATGTGCGGGAACAGCAGGACGTCGCGGATGGAAGCCTGGTTGGTGAGCAGCATGACCACGCGGTCGATGCCGATACCGATGCCGCCCGCGGGAGGCATACCGTACTCGAGGGCGCGCACGTAGTCCTCGTCGTACTCCATGGCCTCGTCGTCGCCGCCAGCCTTCTCGGCCATCTGGGCGGCAAAGCGCTCGGCCTGGTCGACCGGGTCGTTGAGCTCGGAGAACGCGTTAGCGTACTCGTGACCGGCGATAACCAGCTCAAAGCGGTGCGTCAGACGCGGGTCGTCCTCAAAACGCTTGGCAAGCGGGCTGACCTCGATGGGGTAATCGCACACGAAGGTCGGGTTGACGATGGTGTCCTCGCCCAGCTCATCGTAAATCTCGGCGATGATCTTGCCAGCAGTCCACTCGGGCTTGATCTCCAGGCCCTTCTCGCGCGCGGCGGCAGCAAACTCCTCGACCGGCGTGTCGATGGTGACTTTCTTGCCGAGCACGTCAGAGACAATATCAGTCATGGGGCGGCTTGCCCACTCACCAGAAAGGTCGATGGTCTGGCCCTGATACTCGATGACCTCGGGGTTGCCGATGGCCTTGTTGGCAGCCTTGATGACGCCCTGGGCGAGCGCCTTCATGCCCTCGAGATCGGAGAAGGCGCGGTAGGCCTCCATCGTGGTGAACTCGGGATTGTGGGTGAGGTCCATGCCCTCGTTGCGGAAGATACGGCCGATCTCGAACACGCGCTCAAAGCCGCCGACGATGCAGCGCTTGAGGTGCAGCTCGGTAGCAATGCGCAGATAGCACTCCTGATCGAGTGCGTTGAAGTGGGTAATGAACGGCTTGGCAGTGGCGCCGCCCTGGATGGTCTGCAGGATGGGGGTCTCGACCTCCATGTAGCCGTCGGACTCCATAAAGCGACGGAAGGTGGAGAGAATCTGCGAACGCTTACGGAAGGTCTCGCGAACGTCGTCGTTGGCGATCAGGTCGACATAGCGCTGGCGATAGCGGGTCTCCTTGTCGGAAAGACCATGGAACTTCTCGGGCAGCGGACGAACGGCCTTGGAAAGCAAGGTCGCGCTCTTAGGGGCAACGGAGAGCTGGCCGCGCTTGGTGCGCACGACCACGCCGGTCACGCCTAGGATGTCACCCAGGTCGAGGGCCTTGAGCGTATTCCAGGCAGCCTCGCCCATGTCGTTGATGCGGCAGAACAGCTGAATCTCGGCAGTCGCATCGCGCACGACGATGAACATGATCTTGCCCTGACCGCGCTTGGCGACCACACGGCCGGCGATCTTCACGACGTCCTCGGTGTCCTCGCCATCGGCAAGCTCGGCGTACTTAGCCTCGATGTCGGCGACGTAGTCCTCGAGCTCAGAGTGCTCGGGATAGGGGTTCTGGCCCGCCTCGAACAGGGCCGCGCGTTTGGCCAGGCGGGTGGCGCGCTCGTCGTTGAGCGTCGATGCCTGATCGGCGACGTTCTGGTTCTCTGCCATAAATTAGCTCCTCAAACTAAAACGCTCCCCAGGATTCGGTCCCAGGGAGCGAAAACATACCTTTACGCGGGACCGTGGTCTAGCGTGCGATCTTGGCGATGGTGTAGATACGGGTCTTGCCGGAAGGCGTAACGACCTCGACGGAGTCGCCCTCGCCGTGACCGATGATGGCGTGACCGACCGGAGACTCGTTGGAGATCTTGTGCTCGAGCGAGTTGGTCTCGGTGGTACCGACGAGCGTGACGTCCATGAGCTCACCGTTGGGATCGACCAGGGTGACGGTCGAGCCAATGGAGACGGTCAGGCCGCCCGTGCTGGCAGCGATCTGAGCGTTGGCGAGGATGGCCTGGATCTCGGCGATACGAGCGGCGTTCTGGGCCTGCTTGTCCTTAGCGGCGTCGTACTCGGAGTTCTCCGAAAGGTCGCCGAACGCGCGGGCTTCCTTGATGTCCTCGACGATCTCCTTGGCGTAATCGCCCTCACGCCAAGCGAGCTCCTCGACGAGCTTCTGGCGGCCCTCAGCGGTCAGTACGATCTGGCTTGCGTCCATACGGATATCTCCCCAACTCTGATCAAACAATCAACTGTCAACAAAACGAAAAAGACCAGCTAGCCTGCGGGCAAGCCGGTCAGGTGCTCACCCCAAAGGGATGGGACTACTCTGCGTCCGCGTCGCTGTCCTCTGCCTGCTTCTTCTTGGCAGCAGCGAGCTTGGCCTCGAGCTCAGCGATCTCCTTGTCCTCCTCGGACTGCTCGACCACGACCTCCTCGGCCTGCTTGGTCTCGGCCTTATCGTCGCCCTCCATACCCTCGCGGATATTCTTGACGGTAGAGCCGAGGGACTTGCCGAGCTTCGGCAGGTTCTTGGGCCCGAAGATAATCAGGACAACGATGAGAATAATGATGAGCTCAGGAGCCCTCAGTCCAAACATGTAGACCTCCACAAAACAGCGAGACAAGCTCGAATGAGTATACCGCGGGTATCGCGGTATCACAACAATAGCTAAAAAAAGGGACCGCAAGAAGCGGTCCCTCCTCATGCTCTGGTCGGGTTGACTGGATTTGAACCAGCGACCCCTGCGTCCCGAACGCAGTGCTCTACCAAACTGAGCCACAACCCGTTAGCTCGACTATAGTAACAAAGTTTTTCGCCGCGTGCTAGAGATATTTTTACTTCTTTGGCACTTCGACGCGAACCCTTGATTATCAACTTCATCCGAACACTTCCCACATTCATCCGCACATGTGCGGA
>CABVDE010000073.1 GCA_902496945.1 uncultured Collinsella sp. | reverse complement strand
GCGGGGCCATTGTGGCTCTTGACAGCGGATTGGGTCATATGAGCGAATAGCTTTGAATCTCACAGAGATAATAACCAATCGAAGAGATGAGTTTTGGCTGCGTTATCGATCCCCTCACATGCTGCGCCGTCGCGGGAAGTTCGCTCTGTGCGATATCGAGCATGCTTCGCAGCGTACCCTCGATCTCGTCGAGTACACAACGTTTAACCGGTGAAGGAGCCTCCAGACGCCCCGACCAATCGCGCGCAAACGCCACAGGATCGGTCGCCTCCATCATGCGTGCGTACTTCTCGCGAATCACGTTGCGGCCCGCCGCGTCGGCAGCCACCACGTCATCGCGCACAGCCATGATGGACTCACGAGGAAAACTCAGGTACTGGGCAACGCGATGAACAAAGAACCCCACCGCGTCGTCTTGGCAGGCCGCACGTCCACTCATACCCTGAACGGTGTCGAAATGTATCCATTCAAGCTGCACGAGCTCCCACAGTGCAGAGATTTCCGCATGAGCAAGGCCCTTGTCTTCGAGCAACTTCTCGACCGCCGGCATATTGAAAAACGCCGACATACCTTGTCGAAGTGCGGAGCATGACGTCCTGTAATCTCCCAATGCCAACCCCCTATCGGTATCCGCCGGCCGCAAGCGGACAGGCAGCAAGATACGGATCTCTCAACGAACCCTGGATGTCCAAGGCGACATCGAGCAAAAAGTCACTGTCGCACGACGTCCAGCCAACCAAGTGAGCAGATGCACCAACCGTCTGGCAAAGCGCCTCGACATCATCTTGGTCCACCTGCTCCACCGGCGCCGCGGCGATAGAGCGCACGGCATCGAGCACCGGCGCGTACGCGCACGCGCGCTCGGCAAGCGAGCGATACGCCCACTTGTAGTACGGCATGTACGTATGCGCAAGAAGATGAAACGCCGCCATGGCGCTTGTCAAAAACTCATTGCGCGCCGCCTGGGCAGAGACGGCGTCTTTGCGCTTAAGGCAGCGCGGAAGGTTGTACTGGCCTGCTTGAGCCATGGAGGCACAGTGGGCAGCAAACTTCTTACGCATGACCTCGTCTGGATAAAATCCCTGGTACACCGCGCGCAGAATGGAGAACTCGCCACTCGGATCAGCAAAAACCTCGCCGGAGGTAACCTGAGCGAGAAGCTGCTCGGGAATGGCGAGCCACTCTTTTGCACACTGCGGCGCACGAGAAAGACCGGTGTAGAGACGGTAGAACGCCTGCGTCTCAAAGACCCCCACGCGCTTGCCCGCCACCTTCGTCTGCTGGCGCGTAAAACCTTTAAAACTTACAGGCAAAAGGTCATAGCGGCGTTGAAGCTCCGACCCCCACTCCTCATATACATCGGTAGAAAGCCACACGCAGAAGCCGGGACCAAAGTCGTGGTCGTGTGAAATCTCGTCGTCAAAGCCCAGACATTCCGATCCCTCTCCAACGAGACCCAGCGCGGCGCGGTAACGAACGTCGCTCGGTAGCCCTTCGAATAGGGTTGGAGCGTAAAGCTCGTAATATGAACGAGAAAGCTCAAGACCTGTCACAACTTCACCCCGCTTCCGCGCGTTTGGCTACAAGAGAAACTAGATGCCCTTGAAGGCATTCGTGAGCTCATGAATCATCTTCTGGAGCTCGTCGGCGTCGATAACGTCGTTGGGTTTGGCACCAGCAAGGGCGTCGGGAGACACGTCGGTGCAGTTGCAACCCACCGAGTAGCTGATGCCCGAGACCGGATGGGGTTTCGAGTCGCAGCAGCCCGTGCCGGACGCGGCATCAAAGCAACCGGCACTGGAAGCTGCAGCCTCGGTATGATGTGCTGCCAGATCAGGATGCCACTTGGCAAACAGCTCGTCGTGAGCCACAACCTCGTCAGGCTCGACCAGGCCATTGACTACGCGCTTCACGTTGATGAGATGCTGCGGGCCCACGTTCTCGGAAACGGAGCTGCCGCCCCAGGTGCCGCAGCCCAGCGTGAGCGCGACGTCAAGACCGGTGATGACACCCGTACCGCCCTGGGATCCACCGGTGTTCACCAGGATGCGGGAAGCAGGCTTGACGGAGAACTTGCGCACCATGTCCTTATCGGTGGTGTGGATGCTCATGGTGTGGCCGATGCCATTTTGCAGCAGCTCGATGGCGAGCTCGCAGGCCTCTTGCCAGTTGGAGACGGTATAGAAGCCCAAAACAGTGGTGAGCTTCTCGTAGGACAGCGGCCAGGCATCGCCCACGCCGCGCTGCTCGCCAATAAGCACACGAGTGCCCTCGGGGATCGTGATACCAGCCGCCTGCGCGATCGACTGCGGGCTGTGGCCCACGAACTTGGGGCTCATGGAGTGACCGTTGCGGAAAAGCAGGGCACAAACCTTCTTGCACTCCTCCTCGCTCATGAAGTAGCCGCCCTGAGCGCGGAACTCGGCCATCACGGCATCGCGGTTGCAGGTCTCGCAGATGATGCTCTGCTCGGAAGCGCAGATCGTGCCGTAGTCAAACGTCTTGGAAGCAAGGATGCGACGGACAGCATCGTGCACGTTGGCGCTGCGCTCGATATAAGCAGGCGAATTGCCAGCACCCACGCCCAGTGCGGGCTTGCCGGAGCTGTAGGCAGCCTTGACCATGCCGGGGCCGCCGGTAGCGATGATCATGGCAACTTCGGGAGCATGCATGAGCTCGTTGGTGGCAGCCATGGAGGAAAGCGTGATGCCCTGGATCACGTTCTCGGGGGCGCCCGCCTCGACAGCCGCCTGGTTCATGAGCTGGATGGCCATGCCCGTGCACTTGGCGGCAGCGGGATGCGGCGAAAAGACGATAGCGTTACGCGCCTTGAGGGCGATCATCGCCTTGTAGATGACCGTAGAGGTGGGGTTGGTGGAGGGAACGATGCCCATCAGCAGACCAACCGGCTCGGCGATGGAGATGACCTGGTTCTTCTCGTCGGCGTCGATAACGCCGATGGTCTTCTTGTCGCGAATCTCCTCATAGAGCAAGGCGCTGGCGATATGGTTCTTGTACACCTTGTCGCAAACCTTGCCAAAGCCCGTCTCCTCGACAGCCATGCTGGCGAGCACCTTGGCGTTTTCCTCGGCAACCTTCACCATGTTACGGAGGATGCGGTCGATCTGCTCCTCGTCGTAATGAGCAAGCTGGTTCGCGGCGATCTTACCCTTGCGGGCGAGGTCGCGAACCGCCTGGATGCTCTGAAGATCGAAATCGTAGTCCTGCATGAGACTCCTTTCGAATCAATCGGATAAAACAGCTCGTGCGGGCGCGCGATTACGCGGCGCCGCCGGGCAGGATGGACTCGACGGAGCCGTCGG
>CABVDE010000072.1 GCA_902496945.1 uncultured Collinsella sp. | reverse complement strand
GGGTGCGCGAGCATGGACAGAATGACCGTGCGCACCCCCGGCTGGGGAGCAAACTCCTCAAAATCTGGAGCCATGCGGTTCATATTGAGAATCATGCCGTCGACGGGCCGCTCGACCATACGGCGCGAGGCGTCGGAAAGTGCATAGGGCTTGTCGCCGCCCATCTCGATCATGGTGACGGCAAAATCGTGCTCGCGCGCCGCCTGCATAATGCCCTCGAGTGTTGCCAGGTTGCCGGCGCGCGTGATGTTGTACATGCACAGGCCAATGGAACGGTAAGAGCCGCCGCGCAACGCCGTTCCAGCAAAATTGGGACGAAAGCCCAGCTCTTCCATGGCAGCCAGCACACGTTTACGCGTCTTTTCCGTCACGTTGGGCATGCCGTTGACCACGCGAGATACAGTCTGGCGGCTCACGCCAGCGAGCGCCGCGACCTCTGCCGCGCTCGCCGAACGACCATTCTTTGTCTGCTGAGCCATACTTTCCACTCTAGCCTGCTTTCCCAACTAATCCCCGCGCCCGTGACGCATCGCATATGCATTGATAACGTGCTCATAATACCCGAGCCGCTTAGCGCGACATGAAAACTTCGGTCGATCAAAACCGCTCACCGAACAAATTCGACCGTTCGCAGGTGTTTGAACTTGTTTTATATCTATTCATCCCATCCCGATGTTAACGTGCTCATTGTCAAATGTTCACGTGCTCATTTTGGTTCTACTCATTTTGAGACAGCACTCATCGGGAGTTTTACCGTTGAGCGACAACCCAAGAACCTTCTGAGCACAAACGCACAAGGTCGAACAGCGAGACGAAAGGATGCATGCGTATGTCTTTGCTCAACCGCGTACAGCAGCTGCCGAAGGGATTTGTTTGGGGCGCCGCAACCGCCGCATACCAAACGGAGGGATCCACGAAGGTGGCAGGCAAGGGTAAGACCATGTGGGATGACTACCTTGTCGCCCAGGGTCGCTTTTTGCCCGATCCGGCCAGCGATTTCTACAACCGTTACGAGGAGGACATCCGCCTTTCTGCCGAGCATGGCCTCAACGCCATCCGCGTGTCCATCGCCTGGACCCGCATCTTCCCCAACGGCGACGACGCCGAACCGCTCGCCGAGGGCGTGAAGCACTACCACGAGCTATTCGCCTGCTGCAAAAAGTATGGCGTCGAGCCCTACGTGTCCCTGCATCACTTTGACTCCCCCGCCGCTCTGTTCAACCAGGGCGACTGGCTCAACCGCAAGACCGTCGACGCCTATGTGCGCTATGCCGAGTTCTGCTTCCGCGAGTTCCGCGAGGTCAAGAATTGGTTCACCATCAACGAGCTCATCAGCCTATCGCACTCCCAGTACATCCAGGGTAACTTCCCGCCCAACCATCACTTTGACGTGACGAGCGGCATCCAGAGCCAGCATAACGAGCTCGTTGCCCATGCCCGTGCCGTCAACCTGTACAAAGATCTGGACGAGACCGAGCACCTGGGCGGCCGCATTGGCATGGTCAACGTCTTGACGCCGGCATATCCCGCTACCGACTCGCCTGCCGACCAGCACGCCGCCGATCTGTACAACGCCTTCTACACCGACTTCATCATGGACGGCGCCTTCCTGGGCCACTACTCCACGCGCACTCTTGCGCTCATCAACGAGATCTTGCGCGCCAACAACGCCACACTTACGGTTGAGGACGGCGACATGGAGGAGCTTGCCAAGGCGGCGCCCCGCAACGACATGTTCGGCCTCAACTACTATCAGTCGGCGTTTATCGCCGCCTACGACGGTGAGTCCACCAACAGCTTTAACGGCACCGGAGACAAGGGCACCTCGTGCTTTAAGTTTAAGGGCGTCGGCCAGCAGGTCGATATGCCGGGCATCCCCACCACCGACTGGGATTGGCTCATCTACCCGCAAGGCCTTTACGACACGCTCAAGCACATCAGCGCCACCTACCCCAACCTCCCCGTCATTTACATCACCGAGAACGGTTTGGGCCACAAGGATCCCGAACCCGACGCAAACGGCATCGTCGCCGATCCCGAGCGCATCGACTTCGTCGACCAGCATATGGAGAAGGTGCTCCAGGTGCGTGCCGAGGGCGTCGACGTCCAGGGCTACTTTATCTGGAGCCTGCAGGACCAGTTCTCGTGGGCCAATGGCTACAACAAGCGCTATGGCCTGTTCTACATCGACTTTGACACGCAAAAACGCTACATCAAGCAGTCGGCACTCTGGTACAAGGAGCTCGCCGAGACCATGGCAGACGCGCAGTAGCGCATCGCCTCGCTTTCCCCCGAGAAGAGAGCGGCCCCATGCGATACAAACCCAGCCGCTCCCCTCTCTCCCCCTGAGACTAACCCCGCCTGCACCCGGGCTTTTAGCAAGCGGGAGACCATATAGGTTTTCAACGTCCATGCCATTAAGATTTCATGCAAAGAGGAGCGTAAACCATGGAATCGATCGTTAAGTTTTTGGAGAAAGGCCAGCCGTACTTCGACAAGGTCTCCAAGAACATCTACCTTCAGGCCATTAAAGACGGCTTTTTGGCGGCAATGCCCATCATCCTGTCTTCGTCTGTCTTCCTGCTTATCTCGACCCTGCCGGGCGTTGTCGCCACGGTCGGCGGCTTTACGCTGCCCGACTGGTGGAACGTCGACGTCGTAAACTTCTGCAACAAGATTTACAACTTCACGATGGGCGTCGTGGGTATCATGGTCGCCGGCACCACCGCAAGTGCGCTGACCGGCTCCAAAAACCGCCGCATGCCCGCCGGCAAGGCCATCAACGCCACGAGCACCATGGTCGCCGCCATGTGCGCCATGCTCATCCTGGCCGTCACCCAGACGAGCACCAAGATCGACGGTGCCGACGTCTCGGTGTTCTTTACCGACAACATGGGCACCAAGGGCCTGCTGAGCTCCTTTGTCGCCGCATTTGCCACGGTCAACATCTATGCCTTCTGCATTAAGCGCGACATCACCATCAAGCTGCCCAAAGAAGTCCCCGGCGCCATCGCCCAGAACTTCCGCGACATCTTCGCCTTCAGCTTCTCTATCCTGTTTGTCGCCATTATCGACGTTATCTGCCGCACCTGCCTGGCGGTCCCGTTTGCCAACGTCATCTCCACGCTGGTGAGCCCGCTGTTCGCCGCCGCCGACTCCTACGCCGGCCTCGCCGTCATCTGGTTCATGATCCCGCTGTTCTGGTTCATGGGTATCCACGGTCCCTCGGTCGTTAAACCTGCCCTCAACGCCGCGCTGTTTGGCAACATCACCACCAACCTCGCCACGCTGCAGGCCGGCGGTCACCCCGCCCTCGCCCTCACCGAGAACTTTGGCAACTACATCGGCGAGCTCGGCGGCACCGGTGCCACGTTCATCGTCCCGATCATCTTCCTGCTCTTTATGCGCTCCAAGCAGCTCAAGGCCGTCGGTAAGGCCTCCGTCGTGCCCGTGATGTTCGCCGTCAACGAGCCGCTGCTGTTCGCCGCGCCCATCATCCTCAACCCGTATTTCCTGATCCCGTTCCTGTTCGCCCCTGTGGCCAACGTCCTCATCGGTAAGTTCTTCATCGACTTTTTGGGCATGAACGGCTTTATCTACGCCATGCCGTGGGCACTCCCCGGACCGATCGGCACCTTTATCGACACCAACTTCCAGCCGATCTCCCTAGTTCTGGTCGTTGTCCTGCTGGTCGTTGACTTCCTGATCTACTACCCGTTCTGCAAGGCCTACGACAACGTCCTGTGCAAGCAGGAGGCCGAGACCCTGGCCGAGGAAGAGGCCGAGGAGGCCAAGGCCGTCAAGACCGCCGCCCCCGCCGCTGAGGCTCCTGCTGCCGAGCTCCCCGCAGCTCCGTCCGCCCTTAAGGGCAAGGACCTGAGGGTTCTGGTTCTGTGCGCTGGCGCCGGCACCTCTGCACTGCTCGCCAACGCGCTTAAGGAAGGCGCCTCCGAGCTGGGCATCGACATCACCGCCAACGCCGGTGCCTACGGCAGCCACTACGCCATCATGGACCAGTACAACGTCATTGTCCTGGCTCCGCAGGTTCGCACCTACTACAACGAGATGAAGGCCGATACCGACCGCCTGGGCATCACGCTGCTGTCGCCCAAGGGTAAACAGTACATCGACCTCACCAAGGACCCCAAGGGCGCCGTCGCCTGGATCGAGGAGAACCTCGAGGCATAAAAACGCTGACGCCACCTGCCGCTCGCTGACGAATAATGGCCC
>CABVDE010000071.1 GCA_902496945.1 uncultured Collinsella sp. | reverse complement strand
AGATAACGTTCGCCCCCGCTTTGCTCTGGCCAGGTTGTTATAGGTGGGCGCGGCGGCTACTCGTCGTGCTTCTCCTCGTGGCGAGCGGCAGCCCGCGCATCGTGGATGCCCTTGATGGCAGCATGGCGGGCGGCGCGGGCATCGTGCATGGCGTCGCGGGCCTCGGCTGCCGTTGCCTTGGCGGAACGCAGCTTGGCGGCAAGGTCGGGATTGGTTTCGGCGACTGCGGCAATTGTGGGGCCGTCGAGTTCTTCTTGCGTGGGCTCGGCCAAAAAGTCGATGGCATACTGGGCGGCTACCATAGAGCCCTTTGCCAGCACGGTCTCGTCGATCTTGTAGAAGCAGGAGTGCTGGGCGTAGGTGGCGCCAATCTTGGGGTTGCGCGCGCCGACAAAGGCGAGCACGCCTGGCACGCGACGCAGGTACTCCGAGAAGTCCTCGCCCGAAAGCGTGCCGCGGTAATGGCCCTCGCCCGCGGGGCCCAAGCACTTGAGCACAGCTTGGCGACAGCGCTCGCTCGAGGCGGCATCGTTTTCGACCTTGTAGTTGGCGATGGTGTAATCGGTAAGCTCGGCCTCGGCGCCCAGGGCTGCCGCGGTGTGCTCCACGATGCGGCGCATGAGCTCGGGCATTTCCTCATGCGTCTTATCGCCATAGGTGCGCACCGTGCCGGCGAGATAGGCCGTACCGGCGATAACGTTGCGCGCGGTGCCGCCATGCAGCTCGCCGACGGTGATGACGGCAGGCTCGTAGGGGCTGATCTCACGTGAGACAATGGTTTGCAGAGCGTTGACAATCTCTGCCGCCACCATAACGGCGTCGTGGCCGCGCTGGGGCATGGCGCCATGGCACGAGGTGCCGCGAACATCGATGCGGAACCAGTCGGTGTTTGCCATGCGCGGGCCGGACTCGCAGCTCACGGTGCCGGCGTCGACCTCGCTCCAGATGTGCGCGGCATAGGCGCCGTCGACGCCATCGAGTACGCCAGTGCCAATCATGAGCTTGGCACCCTGACCGTTTTCCTCGCTGGGTTGGAACACGATGCGGATCTCGCCATGGATGTCATCGGTCATGTGGCGCAGAATCTGTAGCGTGCCGAGCATCATGGCGATATGACAGTCGTGACCGCAGGCGTGCATACAGCCCTCGTTGACGCTGGCAAACTCCTCGCCAGTCTGCTCGGTAACGGGCAGGGCGTCGATGTCGGCGCGCAGCAGGATGCGGCGACGCGGCGTACCGTCCTCGCGGTAGGCGTCGGGCGCGGTACCGCGAAGCGTTGCCACCAGGCCCGTCTTGAGGGGACGCTCGTAGGGGATATTCATGGCGTCGAGCTGGTTGGCGATGTCGGAGGTCGTGCGCTCCTCGGCAAGGCTCAGCTCCGGGTGCTTATGAAAGTGCCGGCGCTGCTTGATGATATAGGGCTCAAACTCGGCGGCGATATCTTGGATGGCCGCGGTGACGTCATCTGCCGTGCGAACCTCGGTTGCCGCCATAATCTGCTGTGCCTTGGTCTTCGTCATAGTCGATTTGCTCCTTGCTGGCTCGATCGCAAAATCGTACAGGCTCTCTCCAGTATGCCACCTGCCGCTAGGGCTGGTAAAGTTGCCGTTTGCCGCTTGGGGTTTTGTAACAAGGGTGGAGTACACTCGGGGGTGTTGAATTCCTGCCAGAGATGGGGATGCCCATGCAGCATATCGATCGGATTATCCGTTCCAAGAACGTCTTTACCGCGCAAGACGGCATCGATGCCGCTCGCGAGCTGGCAATTGCCATTGCGGGCGATCGCATCGTCGCGGTCGGTGCGCCCGATGACGTGATCGCCGCCGCTCCTGCCGCCACGCCGGTTATCGACTACGGTGAGCAGTTTGTCTGCCCCGGTTTCCACGATGCGCACCTGCACTTCTTCCATACTTCGGTCGGCTTCTCGCCGTACATGCTCATGGATATGGGCACGTCAGAGGCAGTGCTCGTGCAGCACGCGCTTGAGTTTTCCCAGGGCCTGCCCGATGACGCTTGGGTTGTGACGCAGGGGTGGCGCGACTACCGTTGGGACCCGCCCGAGCATCCCACTAAGGCGTCGCTCGATGCCGCCTTCCCCGATCGTCCCTGTGTAATGTATTCGGGCGACGGGCACACGCTGTGGCTCAATAGCCGCGCGCTCGAGGCGCTTGGCGTGACGAGCGACAGCGAGCCGCCGGCGGGTGGCAGCTACGACAAGGATGCAAACGGCGAGCTCACGGGTATCGCTCACGAGGCGGCCGCTATGCAACTGCTTCCGCGCTGTCTTGAGTGGCTGGGTGAGGACCGCATCGCGAGCGCCTATGCCGACCAGATGAAGCGCATGGCCGAGCAGGGCATCACCTCGATCTGCGACATGTCGCTCATGCCCATGCCGGGTTGCGACTTCATTCGCGACGACGTTTACGACAAGCTGCAGGCAGCCGGCAAGTTGGGCATTCGAGCTCATCTGTTCCCCACGCTGCTGGATGACCAATCGCGCTTAGAAGAACTGCAGACCCGCTACGCGAACAATGCGCTGCTCTCGGCGCCAGGCTTTAAGCAGTTCTTCGACGGCGTGTCGAGCGAACACACAGCCTATCTCACCGAGCCCTATACCAACCCACGCTTCCCGGGCGATCAGGGTCGTCTGACGGTTCCTGCCGAGCGTATGCGCAAACTGGTCCTGGCTGCTGCAGAGCGCGGTCACACCGTACGCATCCACGTCATCGGCGACGGTGCTATCCATGCCGCGCTCGATATCTTTGAAGAGGCGGCAGAGCTCTACGGTCTACCCCAGCACGGCCATAATACGCTTGAGCATCTGGAGAACCTCCTGCCCCAGGACATCGATCGTCTGCGCCAGCTCAACGTTATTGCCTCGAGCCAACCCTGCCACATCACGCTCGACCCGGGTGGCCCGGAGCGCGACCTTGGCCTGGAGCGAAGCCGCATCATGTGGCCGTTTGCAACCTATAGGCAGCGCGGCATCCGCCAGGCCTTCGGTACCGACAGCCCCATCACGGCCGTCACCAGCATGAACGTGCTCTACACGGCCATCACGCGCCAAGATCCCAAAAGCCACTGGCCCGAGGGCGGCTGGCTGCCGAGCGAGCGCATCGATGCGGCAACGGCCCTGCGCAACTACACCCTTGGCAGCGCCTACGCGGCGGGCGACGAGCAAAATCTCGGCAGCCTGGAACCCGGCAAATTCGCTGACCTGGTAGTCCTGGACCAAAACCCGCTCACCTTCGACCCCCAAAAACTCCAAGCCACCAAAGTCCAGGCCACCTATCTGGCAGGCAACCTTATCTACGAGCGCTAGCCCCATACCCCACCCTTCAGTTGCGGTGAAATAGTTCCTAAATGGGGGCGCGGGAATGTAGCCGTGCAGGTGGAAAACAGTCGCGCGAGCTAGAGTTTTGACTACGAAAAGGCTTCAGCCTCTCCTTGGGAGGGCTTGAAAAGTGCTACCCAGAATAAGTTGTTTCGGAAAATCGACAGCCAACTTGAAGCTGGCATATGGAGATCGATTTTTGCCCGCTAAAACCCCTGATAAAGTTGTTTATCAGAGCGGTGGTGCTCAGGGATGTGGTTCCCACTATCGATTATCCGAAAAAACTTGGTCTGGGTAGCATTTTAAAAGCCCTCCGGAGCACAAAAATCGGCCCCCGTTTCATGAAAACGGGGGCTGAATGGGTTTTGCGGCCTTACTGGCAGGCTTGACGCCGGTACCACACGGGAGCCGAACGCAAGTTATCCCCCGGCATTCAGAAAATCTAAGTGCCAAAAAATAAGATTTTTTGACTCCGTGTTGTATAACCCGCCATTCGTGGGTACCATTCAACGCGTACGCAAACAAAGTAGGGAAACCCGCGCGGCCCAACCGCGCGGCCCAAAAAGGAGGAAACAAGCATGTCGTCTTTGAAGCCGCTTGCAGATCGTGTTCTGGTCAAGCCTGACGAGGCCGAGCAGAAGACCGCTTCTGGTCTGTACATCGCCAGCAACGCTCAGGAGAAGCCGCAGCGCGGCACCATCGTTGCCGTTGGCGCCGGCAAGGTCAACGACAAGGGTGAGCGCATCCCCATGGACGTCAAGGTCGGTGACGTTGTCATCTACGGTAAGTTCGGTGGCAACGAGGTCAAGGTCGACGGCGAGAAGTATCTGCTGATGCGCGCCGACGACATCTACGCTGTCGTCGAGGCCTAGTCTCGTCAGAATCTCTGATTCGTCTTTGAACGCGCCCGCCGCATAGGACTCGGAAGCGGCGACGCGAGTCACTTTTCTTTTGGAGGAATACCTACCATGGCAAAGAACATTACGTTCAACACCGATGCCCGCGCTAAGCTCGCCAAGGGCGTCAACACTCTGGCCGACGCCGTTACCGTCACCATGGGCCCCAAGGGTCGCTATGTCGCCCTGCAGCGCACGTTCGGTGCCCCGACCATCACCAACGACGGCGTTTCCGTCGCCAAGGAGATCGAGCTCGAGGACAACATCGAGAACATGGGCGCCCAGCTGGTGAAGGAGGTTGCCACTAAGACCAACGATACCGTGGGTGACGGCACCACCACTGCAACCCTGCTCGCCCAGGCCATCGTCAACGACGGTCTGCGCAACGTCGCCGCTGGCGCCAACCCGCTGGCCATCCGTCGCGGCATCGACAAGGCTGTCAACGCCGCTGTTGCCGAGATGAAGGCTCAGGCCAAGCCGGTCGAGACCAAGGAGCAGATCGCTTCCGTCGGTACCATCTCCGCCGGTGACCCCGAGGTCGGCGAGAAGATCGCCGAGGCTATGGAGGTCGTGGGCAAGGACGGCGTCATCACCGTCGAGGATTCCCAGACGTTCGACATCCAGATCGACACCGTCGAGGGCATGCAGTTCGACAAGGGCTATGTCTCCGCTTACTTCGTCACGGACAACGACCGCATGGAGGCCGTGATGAAGGATCCGTACATCC
>CABVDE010000070.1 GCA_902496945.1 uncultured Collinsella sp. | reverse complement strand
GCGGTCACGAGCGGGGGCTCCTATCTTTTTAGTGCCCTCGGATTGGGTCATAGTGTCTGTCGTTTCCAAAACATCGACGTTCCCGCAGCCGTCAAGTCGGTATGCTCAACCTGGGGCGTTGTCTTGCTCCGGATGCGGCAGATGGGGACGTTCCTTTTGTGCCGGCACTCGGGGACACTCCTTGTCAAGGTTTTGGTGCAAAGGGGACAGGTTGCTTTGCCCCACGACACCTCGCTGCCCCGAGCGTCGTTTCTGAGCCCCACACCCACCGCAAACACTCCAGCCTCGCCCCTCTCGACGCAATCCCAGAGGGCCGTGGTCAAAAAATGCCAAATATGAGTACTGTTGCTAGCGTAGTATCATATCAGTCTGGCGAGATAATAGACATAATGATAAATATGTTCATTAACGTTGGCCCATATAAGTTCGTATAAGTGCGTTGTAATCAATTTGAAGGCGCATATTAGGCGCGAAAGGGTCATTTGAGGCATTTCTGTCTGCTACTAAAAAGGTAACAGTACTCATATTTGCCCTTTTTTGCCCACTAGGTTCTAGAGAGATCGCCATCCGGGTCTCAAACAGGCAGCGCGCGCATCACGGAGCACAAAAACAGGGGCGCAGAGTGAACTGCACCCCCGTTTTCTGGGCATTGCGGTTGTTTGCCGCCGGTTTTTACGCCGCCTCGTCGAACTGCGAGTTGTACAGGTCGGCGTAGAAGCCGCCTTGGGCGAGCAGCTCGTCGTGCGTGCCCTTCTCGACGATATCGCCGTCGCGAATCACCAGGATCACGTCGGCGTTGCGGATCGTGGACAGGCGATGCGCGATGACAAAGCTCGTACGGCCCTGCATCAGCGCATCCATGGCGCGCTGGATCAGCTCCTCGGTGCGCGTATCCACGTTGGAGGTCGCCTCGTCCAGAATCAGCGCCGGGCGGTCGGCCAAAATCGCGCGCGCAATGGTCACGAGCTGGCGTTGACCCTGCGACAGGTTGGTGCCTTCCTCGTTAATCATAAAGTCATAACCGCCGGCGAGCGTATGGATAAAGTGGTCGCAGCGTGCGGCGCGTGCGGCGGCCTCGACCTCGGCATCGGCCGCGTCGGGGCGTCCGTAGCGGATGTTCTCGCGGATGGTGCCGTTAAACAGCCAAGTATCCTGCAGCACCATGGCAAACTCGCCGCGCAGTGCCGCGCGGTCCCAGTCGCGCACGTCGATACCCTCGACACGTAGCGAGCCGCCGTCCACGTCATAAAAGCGCTGCAGCAGCTTGATCAGCGTGGTCTTGCCGGCGCCGGTGGGGCCGACGATGGCGATGGTCTGGCCGGGCTTAGCCTCGCAGCTAAAGTCGTGGATGATGGTCTTGTCAGGCGTGTAGCCAAACTTGACGTGGTCGAACTCCACGTGACCAGGGCGCGCCTCGGGGATCTGCGCGTCGGCCTTCTGCTCCTCCTCGGGTGCGGCCAAAAACTCAAACACGCGCTCGGTGGCGGCGGCCATCGACTGCATCGTATTGCTCACGTTGCCCAGCTGCTGCACGGGCTGCGTAAAATTGCGCACGTACTGGATAAAGCTCTGGATATCGCCGGGCGTGGCATTGCCGGTCAGCGCGAGCTGTGCGCCCACCACGACAACGCCCACGTAGCCCATGTTGCCCACCAGGCTCATAAGCGGCATCATCAGGCCCGACAGGAACTGCGAGCGCCAGCCGCTAATAAACAGGCGGTCGTTTTGACGGTCGAACTCCTCGATCGAGGCTTCGGCGCGGTCGAACACCTGAATGACGTTCTGGCCGGCAAAGTCCTCCTCGATAATGCCGTTGACGGTGCCCAAGACCTGCTGCTGCTCGCGGAAGTACGGCTGCGAGAAATGAATCATCACCATCAGGATAATCGCGGCTGCCGGCAGCGTGAGCACGGTGACGCCGGTGAGCGGCAGGCTGATCGACAGCATCATGACAAGCACGCCGATAATCTGCGTCACGGACATAATAAGCTGTGTCACGCTCTGGTTGAGCGATTGGCCGAGCGTGTCGACGTCGTTGGTGATGCGGCTGAGCACGTCACCTTTGCTATGGCCGTTAAAGTAGCTCATCGGCACGACGGCGATCTTGGCGGCGATCTCCTTACGCATGCGGTAGCAGATCTTTTGCGTGACGCCAGTCATGAGCCAGCCCTGGATCAGGCTGCAGGCCGAGCTCGCCAGGTACAGGCAGAGCAAAAAGCCGAGCGTCTTGGCGATCCAGGCAAAGTCGACATCGCCGGTACCGTTGACCTTGGCAACCAGGCCCTCGAACAGCTTGGTCGTAACCTGACCGAGCACCTTGGGTCCCACAATGTTAAAGACAACCGAGCACACGGCGAAGGCGACGGCGGCGAACACGGCAATCTTGTGCTGGCCGATATAGCCGAGCAGCTGCTTCATGGTGCCCTTAAAGTCCTTGGCCTTTTCGCCGCGACCCATGCCGCCCATGCGGCCCATGGGTCCACGCTGGCGGGTGGGCTTGGGAATCTGAGTCTTGGTCTCGTCCGCCATTAGCGCTCGCCTCCTTCCATAACGGCTGCAATCTCTTCTTGGGTAAGCCCCAGTTCCTCGGCGGAAAGCTGCGACTGTGCAATCTCCAGGTATGCCGGGCAGCCGTGGAGCAGCTCCTCGTGCGTGCCGGTGCCCACTACGTGACCGTCGTCGAGCACGATGATCTGGTCGGCGTGCATGATGGTCGCGATGCGTTGCGCCACGACCACGAGCGCGGCGTCGGTGACGTTTTTGGCGAGCTCCTCGCGCAGACGCGCGTCGGTCTTGTAGTCGAGCGCGCTAAACGAATCATCGAACACCACGACCTCGGGCTTCTTGGCCAAGGCGCGGGCGATGGCCAAGCGCTGGCGCTGACCGCCCGAGACATTAGAACCGCCCTGGCTGATGGGGGAGTCGTAGCCGCCCTCGCGTTCGGCGATAAAGTCCTCGGCCTGGGCGATACGCGCGGCCTTGTGCATGTCCTCGTCGCTCACCATGTCGCCGGCAAACTTGAGATTGCTCTCGACGGTACCCGAGAACAGGCGCCCCTGCTGCGGGACATAGCCGATGCGGCGGCGCAGCTCGGAGAGGGTCATATCGCGCACGTCGACGCCGTCGAGCGAAATGCTGCCGCCGGTGACGTCGTACAGACGCGGGATCAGCTGCACGAGTGTTGACTTACCCGAGCCCGTGGAGCCGATGATGCCGAGCATCTGACCGGCGCGCGTGGTGAAGTTTACGCCGCTGATGACATCGGCGCGGGCATCGGGGTATTGGAAGCTCACGTCGCGGAAGCGCAGCTCGCCGCGCGGCGCGCTTGCTGCGGGCAGCTTGGGGGAAGCGGGATCGTTGATGCTCGTGGGGCAGGTAATGACATCTTCCACGCGCTCGGCTGCGACTTCGGCGCGAGGCAGGATGACCGAGACCATGGTGAGGATCATAAATGCCATGACGATCTGCATGGTGTAGGAGATAAACGCCATCATGTTACCGACCTGCATCACACCGTCGGACACGCCTTGCGCGCCAAACCAGACGATGAGCACGGTGACGCAGTTCATGACGAGCATCATGAGCGGCATCATAAAGCTCATGGCACGGTTGGTGTAGAGCTGCGTGGTCATCAGATCGAGAGACGCCTTGTCAAAGCGCTCGAGCTCATGCTCTTCGCGGTTGAACGAACGGATGGGCATAAGGCCGTCGAGCAGCTCGCGGGCGGTGAGGTTCACGCGGTCCACAAAGCTCTGCATCTTTTTGAACTTGGGCATGGTGAGACCCATGAGCACGCCGACGACGGCCGAGACCGCGATGATAGCCACAGCGATCGTCCATTCAAGGCCGGTGTGGTTAGCCAGGACGCGCATGACGGCGACGATGCCCATGACGGGCGCCATCAGACACATGCGAATGAACAGCGTCGCCGCCATCTGGATCTGCTGAATATCGTTAGTGCAGCGGGTGATGAGCGAGGCCTGGCTAAACTTGCCCACCTCGGCCGGCGAAAAGTGCATGACCTTGTTGAAGGTCTCGCGGCGCAGGTCGCGGGCTATGGAGCAGGCGGTGCGCGATGCCACGGCGCCGGTCAGGATAGTGGCGACGAGCGACACCAGGCACAGACCGAACATCGTGGTTGCCATGTGGCCCAGGTAGGCGTTCTGCACGTCGGCGGGGTCGATGCCCTGCGCCTTGTACTCATCCTGTACGTAGGTCACGGCGCGCTGGGTAACGATGGAGCCCGACATGGAGCCCATTTTGTCGGCCATCTCGTTGGCGCCATCGACGAGCTTGCCCTGGTCGATTAGGCCACCATCGATACCAAGGCGCAGACTCTTCATGGTGATTTTGCCGCCATCGGAATCGATCTGCTTTTGCATGTTCTGGGCCGCCGTGGCCTTCTGCTGCATCTCGGCGAGCTGTTCGGGCGTCATGGCGGCCATTTGCTCGGGGGAGGGCATGGCCTGCTGGGCGCTGCCGGGCTCGCTGCCCTCGCCGGTCATGTCGCCCATGGAGTCGGCGTCAATGCCCTGGTTGAGCGCCAGGACGACGGTCTCTGGCAGACTCATGATATCGGCGAGCTTGCTGCCGCCGGCGCGCTCATCCTCGGTGCCTTTGTAGGTGCGGATGCCGTTCTTGTCGGCCTTGCCAAACGCAGCGTCCACAGTCTTGGCGTCCTCGGCGCTCATAAAGAGCTCAAGGTCGTCGAGCGATTCGGCGCGGATGGTGTCGGGCACGGGCGAGGCGATGCCTCCTTGCTGCACGCCCACGTCGACGATGTCGCTCATATAGGTGGGTAGCGCCAGATCGGCATTGCAGCTGATCACGATAAGCACGATTGCTGCAAGCAGCGCCAGGATATGCTTCTTAAAGAGCTTGAGAATCCTCACTTGGCATCTCTCCTTTCTTGGTTGTGGTCGATGATCTGGTTGGCTCGCCTCAAAAGACGCACCATCTCTTGGGTATCTGCTTCGCCGAGCTGCTCGAGGAAGGCTGCAGTGCGGTCCTCTAATTCTCGACGTTTGGTTTCGACGCCTTGACGTCCCTTGTCGGTGACGGTCACATGCACGCGGCGACGGTCGGTCGTCGAGTGCTCGCGCACAATCCAACCCTTGGCCTCGAGGGCGCGAAGGATATTGGCGATGCGGGCGCTCGAGACCCAAGCACGATCGGCGAGCTC
>CABVDE010000069.1 GCA_902496945.1 uncultured Collinsella sp. | reverse complement strand
GGCACCCAGGACCAACGGCGGCATCATGGACGACAGACTCTGCAGGTAGATTTTGCCGTCGCGGTAGATGTCGAGGTCCCATAGGTCGGAAACCTGGGCTTCGGGCAGGATGAAGGCGTCCGGGTACCAGGCGACGGGGTTGTGGGCGATGCCGGCGGCGTCGAGCGCGGCGGCAATGTCCTCGGCGGTCGCCTTGAGCGTGTTGGCGCGCAGCGTGACCGGACGTGTTGCCGCGGCGCCGAAGCCCTCGATCATGAGCTCGGCATCGGTGGGCGTATAGGCGCCGGCGACCGTGTCGACCATAAAGCGCGGCAGGTCGGCGGCGCAGGGAAGGGCGGCAAGCTGATCGGAAAGCTCGGTAGCAGCAAACTGCCTGAGCTTGAGCTCGGCCTTGACCTGCTTTTTCTGCTTACGACGACGCGGCTTGGACATCCGTCTTTCCTTCCCATTCCATTACATGTCGAATGTTTTAGTACTGGCTCTCGTGCTTGCTGAAGAAGTCGAAGCGCGGAGGCAGCGGCTTTACGCGGTGCTCGCCGGGCTTCTCGCCCAGGCTCTCCACAAACTCGTCCGTGGAGGCAAAGATGTTATCCCAGCTAAAGAAGGCGACCGGGTCGACGTCGAAGTACTCGCAGATGAGCTCGCAGCCGGCCGGCACAATGCCGTGCATCAGGACGGTCGCCACGCGCAGCTCGGTAAAGGCGTCGACGAGGGCCTGCGTCATCGCGGCGTTGGCCGGCTCGCCCTCGAGCTTGTTGGCGGCCTTGGAAGCATCGCTCCAGCGCTTGTTGGCGGCACGCAGGTAGTCGTCGCACACGGCGAGCGCGCGATGTGTCTCGAACTTGTACATGGCCTGCTCAAAGGCGAGGGCTGCCTGCTCGGCGGCTTCGACCACGGCGTCGGAGGCGGTGCCGGCGGGAATGCAGCCGTTGCGGTAGGGGCTCTCGTCGCCTTCCTTGACAGCGACGCCGTAGAAGCAGCTGCGGGCCAGGCGGTTGAAGACGCCGGTTAGCAGCGCGCTTTCCTTAAGGGCCGGGTCGATAACGCGCTTGTCGTCGCAGGCGCGCACCTCGTTGCCGTCCTTGTCTTTGCCGGTCACGCGCGTGTCGTATGCCTTGGGGCTAAAGCTCACCGGCTTCTCGGACAGGCCGAGCGACAGCCAGTGCGCGCGCATCTGCTCGCAGGTGTAGTGGTTGAGCAGGTCGTCTGCCGGCGGGGGAGGAGTCTGCGAGGACGAGCTGGCCTTTTTGCCCATGTAGAGCAGGTGGTAGCAGGCGCTGACGGTGCTCTGCGTAAGGTCCCAACCCAGGGCTTCCCACATGGCGGTCTGCGCGATGCAGTAGAAGTAGATGTTATCCTGACCGATGAACTGGTAGATCTGTGCGTCGTCCGAGCACCACCAGTCACGCCAGTCGAGCGAGCTGTGCTGGTAGGTGGGTGCGGGGACCTGCGTGGAATCGGCGGCGGGCTCGCCCATGAGGGCGGCATCCTGGGCGGCGACGCCCTCGGTCGCGCCGGCGGTGCGGGCGTCGCGGGCGAGTACGGTACGCGTGTAGCTGATGGGCGCCCACAGGCTCTCGGGCCAGCACCAGCAGGTGACGTCGGTCACGCCGTCGACCTGGGGCACCGGAACGCCCCAGTCGATGTTGCCGGTGATGCGGAAGGGCACGAGAGCCTTGCCGCTGCGGAAGCGCACGCCGCCGTTGGCGAGCACCGCGTGGGCGTCATCGCGCTCCTTCCAGCTGGGGAAGGTGACGGTAAAGCTGCTCTTGTTGCCCTCGGGCTCCAGCACGGTGTGCTCGGGGAGCTGATCCTCGACGGCATCGAAGGCCTCGCGGAACTTGTTCTGGATGTAGAGCTGAGCCGGCAACAGCCACTCCTCCATGGTCTTGGAAACCACGGAGCGAACCTGCGGGTTCTGGGCGAGCTTGGCGGTGTAGGTCTTCATAAAGTCAAGGTATGCCGGCAGGTCGAAGTAGAGGTTGTCGACCGGGCGCAGCTCGGGCACCTCGCCGGTGAGCTGGCTCTTGGGCGCGATGAGCTCCTCGGGCTCAAACTGGTGGCCCAGATCGCACTCGTCGGCGTAGGCCTTCTCGGACTTGCAGCCCTGGATGGGGCAGCGGCCGATCACCTGGCGGCCGTTGAGGAACGTGCCGGCCTTGGCGTCGTAGAACTGCAGCGTGGAGCGCTTGGAGATGGTGCCCTGCTCGTGTAGGCGTTCGATAATCTCGGCGGTCACCTCGTTGTGAATCTGGGCTGCCGGCTCAAGGCCCGAGCCGCCGTAGATGTCGCAGCTGATGTTGTAGTTGTTGAGGGTCGCGGCCTGGCGGGAGTGATTGGACTCGACATACTCGCTAATGGACTTGTCGTAGCCTTCGCCCTCTTTGAGCTTGCGGTAGCTCTCCATGATGGGCGAGCCGTAGCAGTCGGTGCCCGAGGTGAAGATAACGTTCTCGCGGCCCAGGCGGTCGCGCAGGAAGCGGGCGAAGAAGTCGGCCGGGACAAAGACGCCGCCGACGTGGCCAAAGTGCAGGCCCTTATTGCCGTAGGGCTCGCCGGCGGTAACGATGGCGCGGCGCGGCCAGCTGGGACGGTCGTTCATGGAGTATTTGGATGCCATGGGACTCCTTCGCATATGGTGAGAGCGCGGCCGGGCGTATCGCCTGGCCGCGCGGTGGTCAATTCGTGCATATCGTTCGACATTATCGCACATGCGGGCGGGTGCGTGGCAGGGGCGCTATCCTAAGATGCTATGAATGAGATTTCCAACATACATGCGTTTGAGGACGAGGATTTTCTGCACGCCTGTTTCGTGTGGGGGATGTCCGTGCTCGGCGTGTTTGCCGTGTGCCTGGTGCCGGTGTTTATGCTGCTGGGTGGACCTGTTGACCTGGATGCGGCCGATGCTGGCGGCTGGACGGCGGTCGTGTGCTGGATGGTCGGCTTGGCTGCGGTTTCGGCGGCGTCGTTTGCCGTGCACGAGCTGGTGCACGCGGTGTTCTTTAAGCTGCTGGCGCCCGCGGGTGCGCACGTGACCTTTGGGGCGAATCGCGAGACGGCGATGATCTATGCCTGCGCTGAGGGCGTTGTGTATTCGCGCTTGCGGTACATGGCTATTTGTCTGTCGCCGACGGTTGTTGTGACGGCTGCATTTGCCCTGGGCTTTGCGTTTTCTGGGTATTCGTTGCTGTGCTACCTGGCGGCTGGTTTGCACCTTTCGGGCTGTGTGGGCGATTGGTATTACGTGCGGACGATCCTGCGCGACCGACGCATTGTCGCCTGTGAGGATACATCCTTTGGCGTGCGCTTTTTTGGGTGAGGAGATGTTGATGAAGCCGATGCTGCTGCATGCTTGCTGTGCGCCGTGTTCGCTAGAGCCGGTTCGCCTGCTGCGTGAGGAGGGGTTTGAGCCCACGATTTGCTGGACCAACCCCAATATTCAGCCGCACGATGAATGGCGGCGGCGTCTGGACGAGCTGAGCCGGTGGTGTGCCGACGGCGACATCGAGCTCATCGAGGCCGGGGAGGACCGCGAGCGCTGGGAGGCCGGCGTGGCTCCGTTGGGTGCCGATCGACCCCGTCGCTGTCGTGCGTGCTATGCCCTGCGGCTGTTCGAGGCCTGTCGTGTGGCTCAGGAGCGCGGGTTTGAATATGTGGGTACGACGCTTGCCGTCTCGCCGTATCAGCTGTTCGATGCCTGCAATGACGTGCTGGAACGCCTGGCGACGGCTCGTGGACTTACGCCGGTGATTCGTGATTTTCGCCCGTACTACCCCGATGCCACACGCCGTTCGCGCGAGCTGGGTATGTATCGGCAGAACTATTGCGGCTGCCGTTTCTCGGCCGTCGAGGCAGCCATGGACCGTGCCCGCATCCGCGACGAGCGCAAAGCTTCCAAAAAGTAGCTCATTTGGGCTGGCAGCCTGCTAGGATGTAGAGCGAACTTTAGCTATATAAGGAGAATCCGACGTGTCTATGCGTACCGATGATTTTGACTATAATCTGCCCGAAGAGCTCATCGCCCAGGCTCCTGCCGAGCCGCGCGACTCCTGCCGCCTGCTGGTAGTGGACCGCAAGGGCTCTAAGGCGGGAAAGCCGCTGGAGCACGGCGGTACCGTTGAGCATCGTATCTTCCGCGACGTCATCGACTACATCGAGCCGGGCGACGTGCTCGTTATCAACCAGACGCGCGTGATGCCGGCCCGCCTGATCGGTCGCAAGGTCGGCTCGGGCGGCGTGGTCGAGACGCTGCTGCTCAAGCGCCGCGAGGACGTGGATCCGCTGGGTCACGTCTGGGAGTGCCTGGTCAAGCCGGGTAAGCGTCTGAAGCCCGGCGCTCAGATTGAGTATCGCGCGGGCGGTGCTCATGCGCCCGAGGGAGCGCCCGTGGTGCTGACGGCCGAGGTCGTCGACTTTGTCACCGACAGCCGCGGCGGTCGCCTGGTGCGCTTTGAGCCGGCAGGTTGCAATGCTGCCGGCGAGCCGCGTACGCTCGACGAGGCAATTCATGCCGCCGGCCACGTGCCGCTGCCGCCCTACATTACCGATTACGAGGGCGATCCCGAGAAGTACCAGACCGTCTACGCCATGAAGGAGGAGCACTCGGCTGCTGCCCCCACGGCGGGCCTGCACTTCACGCCCGAGCTGATGGCTGCTATCGAGGCCAAGGGTGCCAAGTTTGCCGCCGTCGAGCTCGAGGTGGGCATCGATACCTTCCGCCTGGTAGAGGAGGATGACCCCACGCAGCACGTGATGCACACCGAGCGCTACCACGTGTCGCAGGAGGTGGTCGACGCCGTGCACAAGGCGAAGGCCGAGGGGCATCGCGTGATCGCTGTCGGTACCACCGCGGTGCGCTCGCTCGAGAGCTCGTTTGATGCCGATGCGCCGGTGTCCGATCCAGCCGTGACGGCGCGCTATTTTGAGGGCCGCGAGGACGGGGCCGACGCGCTCGGCCGTGGCGACATCGTGGTGCGCGAGAACGCGACAACGCAGCTCTATCTCATGCCCGGCTCGACCTATCACGTGGTCGACGCGCTGATCACGAACTTCCACGTGCCGCGCTCCACACTCATGATGCTCGTGAGCGCGCTTGCCACCCGCGACCAGATCATGGACGCCTACGCCGCCGCCATCGAGGAGCGCTACCGTTTCTTCAGCTTTGGTGATGCAATGCTCATTCGTTAGTTACGCGGTTCTACGAACCGCGTAACGGCTCGACGCTGCA
>CABVDE010000068.1 GCA_902496945.1 uncultured Collinsella sp. | reverse complement strand
TTGGCGTGAGCGAGCCGCCGGCGAGCATGAGCGCGCGCATGACGGCCATCTCGCCGCTCAGAGCCTGGTCCGTAAAGCGCGAAATGCGCTGGTGCATGCTGCCGAACTCGGTAAAGAGCTGGCGTCCGAGCTCGCGGAAATCGGTATCTTTCACCGAAAACCCCTAACACTAGAAACTATTTTCGGTGAAAGATAATACCCCCGCACGAGCATCCTATACAGTAGATTTTTTGGGACATGCCTAGAAATCTACTGGGGAGCTGGGCGATATAAAGGTCGTATAAACAATTCATGCATTTCAACTGATGAAACGTTTCAAAGAGCTATGATGCACGCGGTTAGGCGAGGGGGTGTCACCACCATGACGACTGGGACTCATTTTTCGCCACGTGCGATGCTCCAACTTCCCGCAAGGAGACACCTTACATAAGGGGGAATGGAGTCATGGCATTTGACTTCACGGGCAAGACCGCGATTGTCACGGGCGGCACTCAGGGCATTGGCCTCGAGATCGCCAAGGGCATCGTCGCGGGCGGCGGACATGTCGCGCTCATCGCAAGGAACGCTGCTAAGGGCGAGGCCGCTGTGGCCGAGCTTGGCGAGGGCAACAAGTTCTATCAGCTCGATGTCGCCGATGCGCCCAAGGCGCGCGAGACCGTCGAGCAGATTTTTACGGACCTGCCGCAAACCAACATCCTGATCAACTGCGCTGGCGTCATCAGCACTAAGAAGTTCGACGAGATCGACGACACCGAGTGGCGTCGCACCATCGACATCAACCTCAACGGTACCTTCACTATGATGAACGCCGTGTACCCGCACTTTAAGGCGGCCCATGCCGGCACTATCGTCAACGTGAGCTCTGTTGCTGGCAAGATCGGCGGCGGCCTGCTCGGCACCGCTGCCTACGCGAGCTCCAAAGCCGGTGTCAACGGCCTGACCAAGGCAGTCGCCAAGGAAGGCGGCAAGTTTGGCGTCCGCTGCAACGCCGTGTGCCCGTCGCTCACGTTGACCGATATGACCTCGATTCTCTCTGACGAGAATTCTCAGCGCATCATCAACGGTATTCCTCTGGGCCGCGCCGCCCAGGCCAGCGAGCCTGCGCAGATGGTGCTGTTCTTCGCATCTGACCTCGCCAGCTTCGTGAACGGCGAGATCGGCGACTGCGACGGCGGTATCGTCCTGGACGGGTAATACCCCGCGGCAATAGTTCGGCGGCGGCCCCTGCGACTCGGGGCCGTCGCCGTCTTTCTGATACAGGCGCGTGCGGCTACGATTCGCGCGCATCCAAAGGAGAAAAATATGAGTGAATCAACTGCGGTGGAGGCGCCGGCGGCAAAAGAGCCGTTCTTTAAGATGTCCTCCATCCCGGGTGCCAATATCTTGGTGCCGCTTTTGCTGGGCTGTCTGCTCAACACGCTGTTTCCCGACCTGCTCAAGACGCTCGGCAGCTTTACGCTCGGCATGACTCAGCAGGGCGCAAGCCCGCTCGTGGGCGCCTTTTTGTTGATCGTCGGTACGACGATTTCGTTTAAGAGCGCCCCTGCCGCCGCTGCCCGCGGTGCCATCATCATCGCCGTTAAGCAGATCGTGGTCGTTGCCGTGTCGCTGCTTATCCTTTATGTGTTCAACGACAACCTGTTTGGCATCTCTGCCATGGTAATGCTGGCCGCTTGCACGGGCGCCAACAACGCTATGTATGCTGGCCTGATGGGCACCATGGGCAATGAGGCCGAGCGCGGTGCCGTCGCCATCACCACGCTGGTCGTCGGTCCTCCGGTCACGATGATCGTGCTCGGTGCTGCCGGCCAGGCTCCCATCGGCTGGTCGCTTGTGGGCGCCATCCTGCCGATCGTCGTCGGTATCATCCTGGGCAACCTGTTCCCCAGCTTTAAGAAGATGATGGCCCCGGCGCTGTCTGCCATCATCGTGCTCGTCTTCTTTGCCATGGGCTCGACCATGACTTTTGGCCAGCTCGTCAACGGCGGTCTTCCCGGCATTCTGCTCGGTGTAATCTGCTCGGTGGTCTTTGCCATCCCCGTTGTCGCGGTTGACAAGCTCACCGGTGGCACCGGTGTCGCAGGTGCGGCAATCTCCAGCTGCGCCGGCGCCAACGTGGCAACGCCTGCTGCTATGGCAAGCGTCAACGAGGCCATGTACGGCGGCGAGGTGCTCGCAACGGCTACGGCTCAGGTCGCAGCCTGCGCTATCGTGACGGCCATTCTGACCCCGCTGGTCACCAGCTGGTGCTACAAGCATTTTGAGGGCCAGGGTCACGGCGACAGCAAGAAGGCTGCGACCGACAAGGTCGCTGCCACTGCATAGCGCGTACGCGATAATCGAACCTCATATCAAGTCAACGCAGGGAGGCCACGGGGTAATTCTCCGTGGCCTCCCTGTTTTCGCCCGGAGTCTCTGGAACACTTTACCCTGCTAAAGCTGGCATAACAGCTAGAGTGAAGGTCGTACAAAGCCAAGGGGAAATATCAGACAAATCGGTGAACGGTAGTTGCTCGCACGCGCATTTCCTGCGGATTTGTAAAAATCACCATAATGTTATAAAAAAAGAAACACATAACAGCCCAGATGGAGAGGGTGGCTATGTTATCCTTCTCAAACGGGTGAAATCTTGGGTTTTGGGTTGCAGTTCCAAGGTAGACAAACGTTTTTCCCTGCACCAACGTGTGGTGAAGAACGGAAGAAGCCGGTGGTGCAAGCCGAACATTCAAGAATTCAATAAGCAGCGGTGTGAGAGAGCACCGCATTACACGTAACTAGGAGCGTGGTTACACAATGCAGGAGGCATGGGAAGGCTTCAAGGAAGGTATCTGGACGGGAGAGGTCGACGTCCGAGACTTCATCCAGAAGAACTACACCCCCTATGAGGGCGACGAGTCGTTCCTCGCTGGCCCGACCGAGCGTACCAAGGTGCTGTGGGGCGAGGTTCTCGACCTGCTGCTCAAGGAGCGCGAGCAGGGCGGTGTCCTCGACATGGACACCAAGACCGTCACGGGCATCGTGAGCCACCCCGCTGGCTACATCGATAATGCCCATCGTGATATGGAGACCATCGTCGGCCTCCAGACCGACAAGCCGCTCAAGCGCGCGCTGCACGTCAACGGTGGTATCCGCATCGCTTGCCAAGCTGCCAGCCAGCACGGCTACAAGATTGACGAGAGCGTTGTCGAGCGCTACACCTTCGAGCGCAAGACCCACAACGCCGGCGTCTTCGATGTCTACACCCCCGAGATGCGCGCTTGCCGTTCGGCTCACATCATCACCGGTCTGCCCGATGGCTATGGCCGCGGCCGCATCATCGGCGACTACCGTCGCGTTGCCCTGTACGGCGTCGACTACCTTATCAAGGACAAGGAGGCCCAGAAGGCTTCCACTCCGACGGTCATGACTGCCGACAACATCCGCGATCGCGAGGAGCTGCAGGAGCAGATCCGCGCCCTCGGCGAGCTCAAGATGATGGCCGAGACCTATGGTTTCGACATCTCCAAGCCTGCTGCCAACACGCAGGAGGCCATCCAGTGGATGTACTTTGCCTACCTCGCTGCCGTCAAGGAGCAGAACGGCGCCGCTATGTCCATCGGCCGCACCTCCACGTTCATCGACATCTACGCTGAGCGCGACCTTGCCAACGGCACCTTCACCGAGGGGCAGATCCAGGAGTTCGTGGATCACTTCATCATGAAGCTTCGCATGGTCAAGTTCGCCCGTACCCCCGAGTACCAGGCGCTGTTCACCGGCGACCCGCAGTGGGTCACCGAGTCCATCGGCGGCATGGGTGTCGACGGCCGTACGCTCGTTACCAAGATGAGCTTCCGCTACCTGCACACGCTCGAGAACATGGGCACCAGCCCCGAGCCCAACATGACCGTCCTGTGGTCGACCCACCTGCCCCAGAACTTCAAGAAGTTCTGCGCCAAGGCTTCCGTCGCCAGCTCCTCGATCCAGTACGAGAACGACGACCTCATGCGCGTCTACCACGGTGACGATTACGGCATTGCCTGCTGCGTGTCCTCCATGCGCATCGGCAAGGAGATGCAGTTCTTCGGCGCCCGCGCCAACCTGGCCAAGTGCCTACTGTACGCACTCAACGGTGGTGTTGACGAGGTTTCCAAGAAGCAGGTCGGCCCCAAGTACCGCGCCGTCGAGGGCGATACGCTCGATTACGACGACGTTGTGGCCAAGTACAACGACATGATGAAGTGGCTCGCTGGCGTGTACGTCAACTCCCTCAACATCATTCACTACATGCACGACAAGTATTGCTACGAGCGCATTCAGATGGCTCTGCACGACAAGCACGTGCACCGCTGGTTCGCTACGGGCATCGCTGGCCTTTCCGTCGTGGCTGACTCCCTGTCCGCCATCAAGTACGCTAAGGTTCACCCCGTCCGCGACGAGAACGGCATCATTGTCGACTTCGAGACCGAGGGCGAGTTCCCCAAGTACGGCAACGACGACGACCGCGTCGACCAGATCGCTCACGACGTTGTGCACCAGTTCATGGAGTACATCCGCATGAACGACACTTACCGCAACTCCGTGCCCACGACTTCGGTTCTGACCATTACCTCCAACGTCGTGTACGGCAAGAAGACCGGCTCCACCCCTGACGGCCGCAAGGCTGGCCAGCCCTTCGCCCCGGGTGCTAACCCCATGCACACGCGCGATAGCCACGGCGCCATCGCTTCGCTGTCTTCGGTTTCCAAGCTCCCGTTCCGCGATGCTCAGGACGGTATCTCCAACACCTTCTCCATCATCCCGGGCGCGCTCGGCAAGGAGGACCAGGTGTTCTTTGGCGATATCGACCTTGATCAGCTGGGCGAGTAACTATTGTTAGTGGTATACTGACAATAACGATTACTGATTAGCGCGCCGGTTTCGGCCGGCGCCTATCAATCGAAGGAGACACATCATGAAGGTTTCTGAAGTTCCCGAGACTCAGGCCGATAACCTGGTCCACATGCTCGACGCTTACGCCGAGAAGGGTGGCCACCACCTGAACATCAACGTCTTCAACCGCGAGACGCTGCTCGATGCTCAGGCTCACCCCGAGAAGTACCCGCAGTTGACCATTCGCGTTTCCGGCTACGCCGTGAACTTCCACACGCTCACCAAGGAGCAGCAGGACGAGGTCATCTCCCGTACCTTCCACAACAAGTTCTAAAGGGGTTTAACTCCCGCAGGATCGCCGGGGCTGTTTGGGTTACCTCCCAAAACGTCCTCGGACATAGGCACA
>CABVDE010000067.1 GCA_902496945.1 uncultured Collinsella sp. | reverse complement strand
TGTACTTCTTGTCACGAAGCTCGCGAGCGACGGGCCCGAAGATACGGGTGCCGACGGGCGAACCATCGTTGTTGATGACAACGCAGGCGTTCTCATCAAAGCGAATGTAGGAGCCATCCTTGCGGCGGATCTCCTTAACGGTGCGAACGACGACGCAACGGACAACGTCCTTCTTCTTGACGTTGGCGCCAGGGGTAGCCTCCTGGACAGCACCGATGAACACATCGCCGATGCCTGCATAACGACGCTTGGAACCGCCAAGCACCTTGATGCAGCGAATCTTGCGAGCGCCGGAGTTGTCGGCGACGTTCAGCATGGTTTGCATCTGAATCATGGTAGATGTTCCTCCGAACTAAGAACCGAAGAGAGGTGCGCAGCCTTTATGCGGCCTGTGGTATGCAAGCCAGGCATACGCACATCTTCGGAAACGTACAAGTCGTAAGAGCGACTGCTTATTTAGCGCGCTCGACGACCTCGATGAGGCGCCAACGCTTCATCTTGGACATAGGACGGGTCTCCATAACGCGGACGGTGTCGCCCACGCCAGCCGTGCACTCCTCGTCGTGAGCGTGCAGCTTCTTGGAGCTGGTCATCATCTTGCCGTACTTGGGGTGACGCTTGCGCTCGGTGATGGTGACAACGATGGTCTTGGCACCGGAGACGGAGGTAACGACACCCGTACGGACCTTACGCGTGTTACGCGAATCAGTCATGTTCTCTCCTTAGGTCCTACTCGGCGACAGCGGACTTCTCCGCTGCGATCTCGCGGGCGCGCTGCTCCGTGAGGACACGAGCGATGTCCTTCTTCACGGTGTTGACGCGAGCGGTGTTGTCCAGCTGGCTGGTGGCCATCTGGAAACGAAGGTTAAAGAGCTCGGCGCGCATTTCCTTCAGCTTCTCAACGAGCTGAGCGTCCGAGAGCTCACGAATCTCTGCGGGCTTCATTAGTTCTCCTCCTCGGCCGTCTCTACAGCGGCAGGCTTAGCGACGATCTTGGTCTTGATGGGGAGCTTGTGCTGCGCCAGACGCAGGGCCTCGCGAGCGACCTCCTCGGGAACACCCTTGACCTCGAACATGATGCGGCCGGGCTTGACGACGGCCACCCACTCCTCGGGGTTACCCTTACCAGAACCCATGCGAGTCTCGGCAGGCTTCTTGGTGATGGGCTTATCGGGGAAGATCGTGATGTAGACACGACCGCCACGCTTCATGTAGCGGGTCATGGCAATACGAGCGGCCTCGATCTGACGGTTGGTGATCCAATGGGCCTCGAGAGCCTGGATACCAAAATCGCCGAAATGCAGCTCGGTATTACCCTTAGCCTGGCCCTTCATGGAGCCACGCTGCACCTTGCGGTGAAGAATACGCTTAGGGGCAAGCACTACTGACCCCTCCTCTCGGAGTTACGACGACGAGGACGGGAAGAGCCCTCGAGTGCAGGGTTGGGAACAGGCTGGCCCGGGAGCTTCTCGCCCAGGTAAATCCAGACCTTCACGCCGCAAGCGCCCATAGTGGTGCTGGCGACAGCCGTGCCGTAGTCGATCTTGGCACGGAGGGTGTGCAGAGGCACGCGACCCTCACGGTACCACTCACGACGGCCCATCTCGGCACCGCCGAGACGACCGGAGCACTGGATACGGATGCCCTTAGCGCCGGCCTTGCGGGCGGACTGGACAGCCTTGCGCATAGCGCGACGGAAGGCAACGCGGCCCTCGAGCTGCTCGGCGATGGACTGAGCAACGAGGTTGGCGTCGAGCTCGGGGCGCTTGATCTCGACAACGTCGACAGAGAGTTGGCCCTTGGAGACGCCAGCGACCTTCTCGAGCTCGGTGCGGAGGGTATCGATCTCGGCACCCTTCTTACCGATGACAACGCCGGGACGAGCGGTGAGGATGATGACCTTCACCTTGTCGCCAGCGCGCTCGATCTCGACGCGGGAGACAGCTGCGCGGGCAAGACGCTTCTCGAGGTACTTACGGATCTCGAGATCGTTACCGAGGGTCTTAGCGTAATCCTTCTCTGCGAACCAGCGGGAGCGCCAGTTCTCGGTGATGCCAAGACGGAAGCCGGTGGGGTAGACTTTCTGACCCATACAGCTTTACGCCTCCTTTCGAGGAGCAACGACGACGGTGATGTGGGAAGTACGCTTCAGAATGCGAGAAGCGGAACCCTTGGCGCGGGGACGGATGCGCTTAAGCGTCGGACCCTCGTCAACATAGGCAGCGGCGACAACCAGGTTGTCGGCACGCAGACCGTTGTTGTTCTCGGCGTTCGCAACGGCGGAACGGAGAACCTTCTCGACATCCACGGCGACGGCGCGGTCGCAGAAGTGGAGGATGTCGAAGGCCTGAGCGACAGGCTTGCGGCGGATCAGATCGACCACCAGGCGGGCCTTGCTGGGGGAAACACGCACGTACTTAGCGACGGCGCGAACCTCGGTGGCCTCAGTTTCAATAGACTTAGTTGCCATTTACGGTTAACCCCCTATTTGGCCTTGTGGCCACGGAACGTACGAGTCGGCGCGAACTCGCCGAGCTTGTGACCAACCATGGACTCGGTAACATACACGGGCACATGCTTGCGGCCGTCGTGGACGGCGATGGTGTGACCAACCATCTCGGGGAAGATGGTGGACGCGCGGGACCAGGTCTTCACGACGTCCTTCTTGCCAGCCTCGTTCATCGCGGTGATACGCGAGAGGAGGCGAGTCTCCACGAACGGGCCCTTTTTGAGACTTCTGCTCATAAGTGCTTTCTCCTAAAACTCGGTATCCGAAACTACTTCTTACGGCGACGAATGATGTGCTGGTTCGAGACCTTCTTCTTCTTGCGCGTACGAAGGCCCTTCGTCGGCTTACCCCAGGGGGTAACGGAGGGACGACCAGAGGTGTGGTTCTTGCCCTCGCCACCGCCGTGCGGGTGGTCGACAGGGTTCATGACGGTACCGCGGACGGTCGGGCGCACGTTCATGTGACGCTTACGGCCGGCCTTGCCGATGACGATGTTGGCGTGATCGGCGTTGCCGACCTCACCGACGGTGGCGCGGCAGGTAACGAGGATGCGGCGCATCTCGGAAGAAGGCATACGGACGATAGCGTACTTGCCCTCCTTACCCATCAGCTGGCAGGAGTTACCGGCGGAACGGGCGATAGCGGCGCCCTTGCCCGGCTGGAACTCGACGGCGTGGATGAGCGTACCGACGGGGATGTCGGCAAGGGGCAGAGCGTTGCCCGGCTTGATGTCGGCGTCAGAACCGGACATGATGGTCTGACCGACCTCGAGGCCCTTGGGGGCCAGGATGTAGCGCTTCTCACCGTCAGCGTAGTGCAGCAGAGCGATGCGAGCCGAACGGTTCGGATCGTACTCGATCGTGGCAACCTTGGCGGGCACGCCGTCTTTGTTGCGCTTGAAGTCGATCACGCGGTAACGACGCTTCACGCCGCCGCCCTGGTGGCGGGTGGTGATGCGGCCGTTGTTGTTACGACCAGCCTTCTTGGGCAGGGGCTCGAGAAGAGACTTCTCGGGCTTGGTGCAGGTGATCTCGGAGAAATCGGAGATCGTCTGCCAACGCCTACCAGCGGAGGTCGGCTTAAGGTGCTTTACAGCCATTACAATCCCTTTCAATAGGAATCCGTTAGCCATCGCAGACAGGGATTCGAGGTTCTGCCTCGGGTGCGATGACACCGGACGTATACACGGTTCCGGGCGTGTCCATACTATACGCCCAAAACCTTGAGCTCTCGCCTCCCCTATTTGGGAGGCATGAGCTCACTCAACAGCAGCGAGTCTTAGGCCTGGTTGCCAAAGACCTCGATGGTGTCGCCCTCGGCCAGCGTGACGATGGCCTTCTTCCAAGAACGGGTCTTGCCGGCGACATAGCGCACGCGCTTGGTCTTGGGCTTGACCGTCAGGGTGTTCACGCGAACGACCTTGACGCCGAAGATCTCCTCGACAGCGTCCTTGATCTGATACTTGTTAGCATCCTTGGCGACCTCGAACGTGTACTTGTTCAGCTCCATGCCGGAGAAGGAACGCTCGGACACGATCGGACGGATGATGATCTCATGGGCGGTCATTTATGCAAGCACCTCCCCGAAGTGAGCGGCGATGTCGGCGGGCATCAGCACGGCGTTGTTGTTGACGAGATCGTAGGTGTTGGCCTCGTCGGCAGTGATGATGAACGTCTTGGGAATGTTGCGGAACGACAGGTAGGCGTTGACGTCCTCATCGCGAACGATGATGGTCAGACGCTTGCCCTCAAGGCCGAGAGCCTTGAGCATGGCGACGGCAGCCTTGGTGGAAGGCTTCTCGAAGCCGTAGTCGTCGACGAGCACGAGCTCGCCATCGGCCAGCTTGGCGGACAGCGCGGAGCGCATAGCCAGCTTGACCTCCTTGTTGTTCATACGCTTAGCGTAGGAACGGGGCTTGGGGGCGAAGACAACGCCACCGTGACGCCACTGGGCAGCACGGATGGAACCCTGGCGGGCACGGCCGGTGCCCTTCTGACGCCAAGGCTTCTTGCCGCCACCGGAAACCTCAGAGCGACCCTTAGCAGACTGGGTGCCCTGACGCCAAGAGGCCATCTGGCACTTGACGATGTGGTGCATAACGTGGATGTTCGGCTCGATGCCGTACACCTCAGCGGCGAGCTCGGCCTCGGCGACCTTCTTGCCCTCGCTGTTCTTTACTTCAAACTTTGCCATTTAAGTGTTCTCCTTGGTATGACGCTGGGCTAAATGGGCTGGGCCCTTAGGCCATACGGATGGCGACGAGACCATTCTTGGCACCCGGGACAGCGCCCTTGACCAAGATGAGGTTCTGCTCGGCATCGATGCGGACAACGGAAAGGTTCTTGACGGTAACGCGCTCGTTACCCATGTGACCGGCCATCTTGACGCCCTTCAGGACGCGCGCAGGATAGGCGCACTGACCGATAGAACCGGGATGACGCTGGAAGTGAGAACCATGCGTCATAGGACCGCGGCGCTGACCCCAGCGCTTGATGCGACCCTGGAAGCCCTTACCCTTGGAGGTACCGATGACGTCGACCTTCTCGACATCAGCGAAATCAGCGACGGTGACGACCTCGCCGACCTTGTGCTCCTCGCCGTTCTCGACGCGGACCTCACGAAGGAAACGGACAGGCTCGACGCCAGCCTTGGCGAAGTGACCAGCCATGGGCTTGTTCACGTTCTTGGCCTTGATGTCGCCGAAACCGATCTGGACGGCGTCATAGCCGTCGGTTGCCTGAGTTTTAACCTGCGAGACAGCGCAGGGGCCAGCCTGGATGACCGTGACGGGAACGACGTTGTCGTTCTCGTCCCAAACCTGGGTCATGCCAATCTTGCGGCCGAGAATCATGCTGATCAAGATATGATCCCAACTCTCGCGTGGTCTTGGGACAATGCGTACGCCACCGAGCGTACGCCCCTAGAGGACCACTACTTACACGACGTGCTCCCCAGCCTTGTATTGCGTCCGGACTACCTGACAACCCTATTAAGCAGGCATTTTGTCCAGCCAGAATACTCCCCTGGTTTCACACATCTGTTTAGTATACACGGCTGCGGGCGTATCCATCGAGATTCATATTTCACTCACATTGTTTACGCAGGTAAAGTGCGTGGACGTCGCCTGGGCTTTGGCGGAGGGGCGGGCCCGAGACTAATTAAGGTTGCTGCTCTACAGTCCTGCTC
>CABVDE010000066.1 GCA_902496945.1 uncultured Collinsella sp. | reverse complement strand
TGCGTCCGTCCATCCGTCCGAGGGGGCAGGGGACGGCCCGAGCGAGTGCGAGCGTTCTGCGCGCTTTCGATAGCCGTAGGGGCTCCATGCCTAGCTCCAGGCTGTTGGAAGGGCGTTGAACGCGAGCTTCGAGCGCGGATTGAAGGGTCAACCGAGTGGCTCTGTGGTGGGGCGGGCTTCATGACGATTCGGCAGCCCACACCTATTTCTATAACTTATATATCTATATAAAAGGGGAATTGACTTCATGTCAATTTTGCAACTTGTTTACCTGCGGATATGCGGAATTGGATGCCCCCTTTTGAGGGTGGGTTTAAATTGACATGAGGTCAACCGAAATTGACATGAAGTCAATTTTTATTGACATGAAGCCAATCCTTTCTAGGGTTAGAAATTGACATGAGGTCAATTTCTAACCCTGTTTTTTTGGAAGGAAAAAGCCCTTGCGTCCATATTGTCTGTGCCGTTGGTGCAGTCGCATCAAGCAGGAGCTCGCAACATGTCGCAAATGCGGCTGAGCAGAAAGCGCAAGCAGACGGCGGCGCGTCTCTAAAAGATGAGAACCCGGACTATGCCGGTTGGCTTACGGTCGAAAGGACCTCGATCTCAACGCCCGTTGTCTCATGCCGCCAGGGTGACCTTAACGGGCTCTACCTCAATCACGGTTTCGATCGCTTGCCGTCATTCTCCGGGTGTCCGTTTTTAGCTGAAGGCTCATCGCCATCAAGTACGAATATGCTCGTGTACGCCCATAACATGGGATATGGAAACCTTGGCTTTACCGAGCTCCAGAATTGTTATCGGACGGATTGTTTTGCAAATATTGGAGCCGTGACATTCACGAACGCAAATGGCAATACCACTCGCTATAGGCCGTTGTTCGGCTTGAGAGTGCCTAAAAAATTTGATTTGCTTCTACGATTTGACTTTGCTGGAGAGCCAGACTTCAAGGCCTGGCTTAATTCTTTGTCCGAGCACGCTAGCGCGAAGTCAGATTCCGCTGGGTCCGACTCTGTTATCACTTTGGTGACATGCTCTTCCGCGATTGGCGGTGATCGATACCGCAGCGTTTTAGTTTGCAGGAGAGCATTTTGATTAAGGCAGATGTCCTTCCTAGAATATAGTCATGATTTCTTGAACTCAGGAATAGGCCCTAATGATTCGAGATAATGCGAATCATTAGGGCCTACATGCTGTCTTTCTAATCCTCGGGAAGCTCGATTGGGTAGTGGGCCGTCAGGCTTCGGTACTTGCGGTAGAACCCGGACAGCAGGTCGGCCACGCGGTGGCGTTGTCTGTCCCTCGCCTCGGCCTTCGCGCCGAAGCGCGAGCCGGGCGGCATGACCCTCGTCACGGCGGTGCCCTCCTGCGGCACGCCGCCGACCTCGAACGCCTCGTGCATGAGGTCGCGCGTCGGCTCGGCCTTCAGCCTCTCGGCCTCGATGATGCCGGATATCTCGTCCTCCATGGAGTCGGCCACGAACTTGCGCCAGTTGCGCTCGACGGCGTCGTGGCGCTCGGACTCGGGCGCGGCCGGGTCGATGTCGAACTGGGCGTCCGCCTCCCCGAAGCCGGCGATCTCGAGGAACCGCTCGATGAGCTCGGACTTGTCGCGCAGCTCGGGCGACGCCGCCACCGAGGACATGATCCGCGCGGCGATCTCCCTGTCCTTCACGTGGTCGCCGTGGCGCTGCTCGACGAGCATCAGGATGTAGTCGATGTTGATCTCCACCTGGCGCACGAGCTCCATCTCGAAGACGAGGTCCTCGGCGATGGACTCCTTCTCGGAGCGCTCCCGGTCGCGCATCTCGTCGCGCACGGCGATTACCATGCTATAATCCTAGATATCAATCATCCAGCGGGGCCTTTGGCAAGCGCCGCTTCGAGTTAGGTCAGGTTAGATGAAGAACTAGCGATGCCCGTTTCGGGTACCCCATACGACCACTCTGCACATCCGGTCGCGCTTCAGGGTGCCGCATCGCTTCAGTGCCTTCTCGTTCCGAATCCATACATCGCGTGCCTGACCCCTGCGCGACCTCCTCTCAAAGGAGCTCGCCATGCAACTGAATCTCACCCACATCAGCTATACCTACCCCGGTACGGCATCGCCTGCCATCGAAGACGTCAGCGCCACGTTCCCATCGGGATGGACGGGCATCATCGGCGACAACGGATGCGGGAAGACCACGCTCGCCCGTATCGCCGCCCGCGCTATTACGCCCGATTCCGGAGCGGTGAGCCCGAATCTGTTCGCGTCGTATTGCGAGCAAGACTCGACCCAAGAGCCAGACAAGCTCTTCGATCTCGCATCGGATTGGGGCAAGGAGGCGCAACGGGCAAGGGCGCTGCTCCGCATCGAAGACGACTGGTTCTGGCGCTACGACACGCTCTCGGGCGGTCAGCAGAAGCGGCTCCAGATCGCGTGCGCCCTCTATGCACAGCCAGATGTCCTCATCATGGACGAGCCGACCAACGACCTCGATGCCGCCACGCGCGACATCGTGAAGGAGGCGCTGGCCTCCTTCAGCGGCATCGGCATCCTCATCTCGCACGATAGAGACCTGCTCGATGGCCTTGTGGGCCAGAGCCTCATGTGCGAGGGCGCACGTTGGACCATGCGCCCCGGCGGGTACTCGAAGGCAAGCGACCAGGCGGCGAGCGAACGCGCCTCCGCGATGAGGGATCGCGAGCAAGCCTCCCGTGAAGCGAAGCGCCTGAAGGCAGAAGCCCAGCGCAGGAGCGAAGAGGCGGCGCGTCAGAAGGGCAAGCGAAGCAAGCGCGGCTTGAGCAAAAAAGACAGCGACGCTCGCGAGAAGATCGGACGCGCCATAGTCTCTGGCAAGGACGGCGTTGCAGGGAAGCTCTCGTCCAAAATGAGCGGGCGGCTCGCAAAGGCCGAGGCAGAGCTTTCTGAGAAAACCGTCTCGAAAAGATACGACCATCGCATCGGCGAGTTCGGCGTCGCTGCGCGCTCAAGTTGCGTGGCGCACTTGGAGGCATCGCGACTGTCTGCTGGCGAGTTCTCGATAGATGTGCCGGAGCTCTGGATCTCGCCAACGGATCACGTGGTGTTGACCGGTGCGAACGGAACGGGAAAGAGCCTGGTGGTACGAAGCGTCATCGAATCTGTTCCTGAAAATGTCAAAGTTGCGTACGTTCCCCAGGACGTCGGGCCAGAGGAACGCGAGCGAGCACTGAGGCATCTCCGAGACCAGGACCAGGAGACGAAAGGCCGCATCCTCTCCATCGTGGCGCGGTTGAACTCCGACCCTGACAAACTGCTCGATGGCGACGATTTGAGTCCTGGCGAACTCCGCAAACTCATGCTTGCTGAACAGCTTGTTACGAATCCCAACCTCCTCGTACTCGACGAGCCGACGAATCATCTTGATGTGGGTTCTATTGAGGCGCTGCAGGAGATGCTGAGCGGTTTCTCTGGCGCGTTACTGTTGGTTACGCATGATAGACAGCTGTCGGAGGCAGTCACGCAGATTGGCTGGGAAACTATTCAAGGTGAGAGCCTGATGAGATTGCTGGTCGTCTAAACAATGGGTTTTATAAAAGAGCCTTGTCGGGTGGATTTGCAGCTTCAGTTTGCAATTATTGTTTAACTCCGCGTGGGTAGTCGCAAGCGGCTTGCTCGTGACGACAGCGACTATTGCCAAAGGGTGGAACAAATAAGGACTCATAGAAACCCTTGGTCGGTGTGCTAACATGATTACAGTGAGTAAGTAAGTCTTCAATAACACTAAGCCATTACATAATAAAATCCGACTCCAAGCCCTCTTCCGGCTCCTCCGGCAAGCCGTCCCATGAGCATACGTGGCAGGCGCAGTACCGCAACGACCCCGTATACGAGACCCGCACTCGAACTGTTGTAGACCAGGACGCATGGGACGAGCAGGTTCTAAGTGGCTCGCATGCTGTCTGTTCAGATGGTACGGTTTTCTACGACAATGCCGCTCTTGCTGCTTACTGCAAGAAAATGGCAATGGCTGGGACGCCCGTTTCGTACTACACCGTGGATGATTACACAACCGTTCACCATGAAGCGGTGACGCATCAGGAGACATATCAGGTGCAGACCGGGACCAAGCAGGTCCTCACCGGCTACCGCTGCTCTGGCTGCGGCGCCACGAAATAGGCCCGAAGCGGATAGATGGACTGGCTTCATGGAACCAGGTGTGAATTTGCTCCGCGCCATTTCGCTCTTCGGTCGATTCGGCTTCGCCCTGCTCTTGATAATACGACCGGAGCACTTCGGGAAGAGGCTCCCGCTCGGAATGGGCGGGAGCCTCTGTTTTACCGAGTCCTTTATTGATTCCAACCTTTAGCCTTGGCGGCTTTGAGGACAGCAGCGTACCGCAGTTGCAGGACTCCATCGACTGCGTCGATTAGACCGCGCCGTAATAGTGCGTTCTTCGTTCGGGACATGCTGTCGTTTCCAACGGCAAAGAACGCGGCCAAGTCCTGATTGGACTTTTTGAGCCCACAAATGGGGTATCCCTTGCGGGTACCGATGCGCTCGTAACGCAGTATCTCGAGCATGAGCTCTAACTCGAGTTTCCCCCGTGCAACGAGGTACAGCCAACGATTGCTTTTGTCGGCGCGGAGCCGTGCTCTTGCCGATAATTCGGCTTCACTTGCAGCGGCGCAGATTTGTGGTGGTTCAGAGCCGCTGAGCTGTGTAAACCGTTCACGTGATATAGTATTTTTAATGCTAATCGCACTCTTCGTGGTGCTTGGCGCCGCCGGAGCTACTACTTCCGGCGGCGCTGCTTTTTTAGGCGGATCTTCATCCATGATTATCGCCTCCGTTTCTTTTTAGGACGCCCGCCACGGGTGCCGCCGACGATCATTTTTCCGTGCCTAACAAATTCAGACTCGATTGCTGGTAAATACAGTAATCCGTCAGTGCCCACAAAAACGAGCCCTGCTGCGGCCAGCGCATTTACATGTTCGGCCGCGATGGTCGATTTGCCGCGCGATCCATAAAGCTGCAATGCGAGCAGCTCGTTGTCTGCTGGCAATGAGTGACCTGAAGTCGATGATGCGAGCGAGCACATTGCGAGCCATACGCCTATATCTGCGTATGTTCTGTCACCGCGAGCTGCATACAGTTGTTTGAGTTCGAGGGTGTTTGTTATCGGCAGCTCAATTCGCAGCGAGGGCAGCTGCGCATCCCATGCCGCTTCGATTGCTTCGTCATCACTTATCGAACGAGTCATTATGCTGCGCCTTTATTACTGTCGCGCAGGCCGCAGACGCTCAGCAGGTCATCGCGATTGATCTTCCAGCAACGGCCGATTTGCACTCCGCGAATGTCGCTGCGCTCGACCATGCGGATTAGATGTTTGGCGCTGATCCCAACGGCGGCTTCAGCAGTGCTCGGTGTGATAAGTAGCGGTAGCGAGGTGTAGTCCCCCGCGCGGAACCGCTCAACGATGGCCTGCTCTGATTTGCGCATAGTCGCGCTCCTTTCTGGCCCGTTCTGGGCTCACAAGACTGGACGGCTTTTGCCGTTAATAAAAGACTAAGTCGCTTGTAACCCCAGTGCGGACCCATTTGGTGCCACGCGGTGCCAAATGGTGACAAGCCCGAGCATGGGGCATATTGCTTTCTTAAATCTGTGGTTATGAGAACGAGGGTTTCGCCCTGCAGGGCGCCGGGTTTTAGGGCAGAGCCCTAACAAGCGCCGAACCGTAGGTTTCG
>CABVDE010000065.1 GCA_902496945.1 uncultured Collinsella sp. | reverse complement strand
CGCCCGGCGGACCATGTCGGGGCCGGATCCATCACCCGTTTCCTAGACTGTTAAATTCCGGTTAATGCCTGGGCGCTTGCTGCCAAACAGGTACCCAATCTGATGAGCTTGCCCGTGCAGGATGCGCTGGCGCTCATTGCAATTTCGGTGCTGCTGACGGTCGTTGCCGGCCTGCTGCCGGCCCGCAGTGCATCCAAGAAAGACCCCGTAGAAGCCCTGCGCTCCGAATAATGTGACAAAGGGACTGTCCTTTTGTCACATTGAGTGACATGTAAATCGAGGTCTAATACTTTTCCCGAGAAGTGAACGAGTCAAAATGGACCCCCGAAGCATCGACACTTATTGAAGGCGGTTTCCTGCGGTTTTGCCAGCCAAATCCTGCGGGTTTGGCGTCTAAAAATGTCGATGCTTCGGGGGTCCAAATATAGCCGTTCACTTCTCGGGAAAAGTATTAGACCTTGAGATATAGACGGCGTTTGCGAGCGTCAATTAGAGCGTAAGTTGCTAGTCCTCCTTTGCGGAGAGCATGAGGCTAATTTCCGGATGGGTGTACTTGTCGAACTCTTCTTTGGGCTCGGTGTCAAAGGTGTAGTACGACTTGATAGATTCGTCCTCCGTCTTGATGCTGATTTCTTCATATAGGGATCCGGCTAAAAATGCCTGTTTAAATTCATCCGACAGGCTGCATGGCGTGAGGAGGCCCGGTGTGGCAACGGAAATGTCCAACCCGTTGAGCGGGGGCGCATAGTGTCGCGATATCCTGCTCGCTGCAGGCGAGGTTGTATGCAAGGCTTGCCTCGGGGTCGATCTGACTGGTGTAATCGACGTCCGTGAGCATGCCATCTGCATCGAAAGAAAGGTAGACATAGGCTGCTTGAGCGCCGAGGTCATTATCACGCAGATAGCCGATAATGCGGTAGCCGTAGTCGTGATACGACTCGTATGGGTCGTCTGCCGCGACGCGTTTGCACACGGGTTCCAAGGCATCTTGCGCGGCGAGCATGCCGGCGACCTCCGCGGAGCGGTCTTTGTTGGTTTGGGCTACCGCAAGTCTGCTCTGCAGCTCCTTCCACTGTTTGCCCTGCATTCCAAAGCGCGGCGCAAGAGCGCAATAGCAAAAGATGACGAGTTCGATTGCGGTGAGTGCAATGGCGGTATATATACCCGCGGGTTGGAATTCCTTTTGGTGGAACGCGATATCGTTGATCATTTGGAGCGGCAACATCAACAGGCATGCTACGAACGACATGACGAGTGCAGTCGCTGCGATCTTGGGGTATGTGCAGTACCGCTGGATGTGTTTCTTTTCTTGCTCGGTGAGCAGCTGCATGGGGCCTCGACTCTCATCGTTTTTCGAGGGCGATGCGCATACACTCTTGAGTATGTGAGTGGAGGGTGTCTGTTGTTCAGACATGGCGGTCAGCAGCGTGCTGTTGGTGATCGATTGATCGCGAACGTCCTCTTTTGGACAAGGAAAAAGTGGCGAGTGAGGGAGCTGCTGTGGGGCGGCCCTGCTTGCTGTTTGCGGGCGCCATTCACCTTCGTTGCACAGGGATGGTCGGAGGGCTGGTTGGTGTCAAGCAACCGCCTCCGCCTTGTGGGCCGCCTCGGGGACAAGGCATAATGCATGTGACAAAGGGGCAGTCCCTTTGCCGCATTGATTTGAGAGTAGATGTTGATGATTCTATCGTTGGCCCCCATGGAGGGGATTACCGGGCATGTGTTCCGTCGCGTGCATGCGGAGTGCTTCGGTGCGCTCGACTGCTATTACACGCCGTTTTTGCCGCCGCCGCGGGTGGGCAACCGCTTTGGCGGTAAGGCGTTTAAGGAAATCGATCCGGCTAACAACCAAGGGCTTAACGTGGTGCCCCAGCTCATGTCCAAGAACGCGGATGAGTTTGTGTGGGCGGCGCGCGTGCTCGCCGACATGGGCTACCGCGAGGTTAATCTCAACCTTGGCTGCCCCTCGGGTACGGTTGTTGCCAAGGGTAAAGGATCGGGCTTCTTGCGCAACTTGGACGAGCTCGAGGTGTTCTTGAGTGACGTGTGCGAACGTTCGCCGTTGCCGGTGTCGGTAAAAACCAGGCTGGGGCTGGAGAGCGACGACGAATACGAGCGCGTGCTCGACCTGTACTGTCGCATGCCGCTGGCAGAGTTGATCGTGCATCCGCGCGTACAGAAGGATCGCTATACGGGCTCGCCGCGCAAAGAGTTTTATGGCGAGACGTTGGAGCGGGCACCGTTTCCGGTGGCATACAACGGCGATATTTTTGATCTTGAGGACATGGATGCGCTGGTGGAGGCCTATCCCGGTACACGCCATGTAATGCTGGGGCGTGGCTTGCTTGCGAACCCCGCGCTGGCTCGCATGGTCAAGGGCGGCCCTGCTGCCACGGCAGCCGAACTGCAACGCTTCCACGACACGCTGTTTGCGGCATATGCAGAAGAGATTGGCGGCAACGCGGTCTTTCGCATGAAGGAGTGGTGGTTCTACGCTAAATGCGCCTTCGCCGATCCTGCTACCGTTCACAAGCTCGTACGCAAGACTAAAAAGGTCGACGAATACCGCGCCGCCGTCGATCGCGTCTTTCGCGAGCAGCCGCTCGCGCCTGCCGCTCGTTTCCACAGCTAAATGATCCCTTGGGGACGGAGGAAAACGGATCACATGCGCCAAGCCCATGCAAAAAAGCTGTACACCAGCATCCAAAGATATCGAAAAATGTCGACTTTGGATGCTGGTGTACATGTTTGGGTCGTGTGGGTTTGAACGTTGGGTCGAGCCGATCGTAGCGCGCGTATTAGAGCAAATTCTCCTGCACCCACGCGATGATGTCGTTCGACTCGTAGAGCGGCCTGCCGTCGATGAACAGGCAGGGAACCTGACGCTTTCCGCCGACGGCGATGAGTGCCTGCTCGGCTTCGACATCGGTCGAGATATTGCGCTCGGGTATGGTCACGCCGTTATCGGCTAGAAAGCGCTTGACCTTCATGCAATACGGGCAGCCGGTCATAACGTAGAGCACGAGCTCGTGATCAGTAACCATAGGGTCTCCAATCGGTTGAGGTTTTGATTGAGATACCCAAAACTGCTGCGGTCTATGCGTGAGCCAGTGACGACTCGATGGCCTGGACCAGAAACGTCGTGGCTCCGGTGCCGCAAGGCTTGTCGTAGTAGTCTACAAAGCGCTGGTCGGCGAGGTAGCCGTGGGCGAGCCCCAGATATGCCTCGTCCTGGGGCTCGCTACCCCAGTTGAGGGCAATCCAGCGGCGATGCATCGCGACGAGCTTGCGAGCCTCGCTGTCTTCCGGTTCGCCATCGCCCATGGCAATCGAGAGCTGACCCAGAATAGCGCGTTCAAGCTCCTTCATGTCGTTCCACGTATGAGGATCCATGTCCAGCAGCGCTTCGTTTGCCGCATCGACGGTTTCATCGCCATAGCGCGCTCGCGCCTCGGCGCCGTAGCGCTTCTCGTTCTCCTGCACGGAGTGCCAGCGCTCCAGTTGCGGCAGGACGGCGCCCATGAGCGAGACGGCCTCGTCCAGCGACATGCCGGTGTTTTGCGCCAGGCGCGGAGCGCAGTCCTCGATCATCGCCTCCATCGTGGTCTCGTAGGTGTACTTGCCGTGGTCGTAGCACCACTTGCAGTAATGGTCGGTCGTGGCGCCCGTGGCGTCGGTGCCGCAGTCATCGGGCGTGAGGATCATGCCGCAGCTCTGGCAGTAGTGCTCGGGCATTTCGAGCAGGTGGGGCAGCGGCTCGCCGGTCACGGCGGCGATGAGCTTCATCATGTCGATGCCTGGCGTGACCTCGCCGCGCTCCCATCGGCTGACGGCTTGGCGTGTTACGTAGAGCCTGGCGGCAAGCTGCTCTTGGGTGAGATTGTTGGCGCGACGGATGGCGATGAGTTTTTCTGCGAAGGCCATAACGGCTCCTTTCTGCTGGTTGATGGCTTAAGCATACGCGGCGGTCGGGACCCTTCCAAGCAACCGTTGGTTGCAATAGGGTCGGTCGCGGTGGGGATTGTGCACAACGCCCATGCCCCCTTGCCGTACAATGACCAGCATGGAACCTATTGCACACATACATACCGACCTGCCGCAGAAGTTCGGCATTCCGCGCAACAGCTTTTTGGCGCCCCATCTGCAGGGACGCATCGTTTTTGAGCCGGAATTTGCCTTCAATGCAGCGGTTGAGAGTCTGGACTCCTTCTCTCACCTATGGCTGCTGTGGCGCTTCGAAAACGGAACGCCCGGCGGCACGGCTAAGGACATAGCCGCCGATGCCAAAACGCAGGACAGGTCCGGCACCAACGCAAAATGGTCGAAAACCGTGCGCCCGCCGCGTCTGGGTGGCGCCGAGCGCGTGGGCGTCTTTGCCACACGCAGCCCGTTTCGCCCCAATCCTATCGGTCTTACCTGCGTCAAGCTTGACCGTGTTGAGCTCACCGCCGACGGCCCCGTCATCCATGTGCTGGGCGCCGACCTGCGCGACGGCACGCCCATCTACGACATCAAGCCCTACATTCCGTTCGCGGACTGTCATCTGGATGCGACGGGTGGATGGATTGAGGGCGCCCCGTGGCAAGAGCTCGACGTCGAGTTCCCGCAGGCGCTGCAAGACAAAGTCCCGCCCACAAAGCTGCCCGGCCTAGTCGAGGTTCTCCGCCAAGATCCGCGTCGCGCGGGCAGCAAACACGAGCCAAATCGCATCTATCACCTTGGCTACGCCGGGCTCGATATCTCGTTTACGGTCGACGGGGCCCAGCTGGCGGTAACCGCTGTCAACGACGCGCAAGACTAGTAAGCCGCTTGCTTGCATCCATCAAATTCAACATCAAACCCCGTGCCAAAACCGCCCGCGCTGGTGGACAATAACGCCTACCGAACCAATCCGCTTTGCACGGGGGCTCAGCATGAAATACGACTTCACTTCAATCATTGATCGCCATGGCATGGACGCCATCGCCGTTGACTCCTGGGGCGAGATCCCCGATATGGCTCCGAACGCGCCCGACGAGGGCTTCGACCGCATTCCCATGTGGGTGGCCGACATGAACTTTGCCACGGTGCCCACGGTCCAGGAGCACATCATTCAGCGCGCGCAGCACCCCATGTTTGGCTATTTCAATCCGCGCGACGAGTACTTTGACCGCATCATCGAATGGCAGAGCCGCCGCAATGGTGTCGAGGACCTGCTCCCTGAGCATATCGGCTACGAAAACGGCGTGCTGGGCGGTGTCGTGTCGACGCTGCGCGCGTATGTCCAGCCGGGCGATGCAGTGCTCGTCCACAGCCCCACCTACATCGGCTTTACCAAGTCTATCGAAGCCGCGGGCTATCGCATTGTCCATAGTCCGCTTAAACTCGACGACCAGGGCGTGTGGCGCATGGACTTTGAGGACATGGAGCGCAAACTCGCCCAAAACCACATTCATGCCGCGGTGTTCTGCTCGCCGCACAATCCCTGCGGCCGCGCGTGGGAACGCGACGAGATCGAGCACGCCATGGATATCTATCGCCGGCACGATTGCGTGGTGATATCGGACGAGATTTGGTCCGATATCATCCTGCCGGGGCATAAACATATCCCGACACAGTCGGTGAGCGAGGATGCCCGCATGCGCACGGTTGCTCTCTATGCGCCGAGCAAGACGTTTAACCTGGCGGGCCTGGTCGGCAGCTACCACATCATCTATAACGGAGGCTTCGGTAGTTTGTGTGACAAGGGGCTAGCCTAGGCAGCAACGCTCTTCG
>CABVDE010000064.1 GCA_902496945.1 uncultured Collinsella sp. | reverse complement strand
ACGACGGAGAGCACATTAAGTGCTCTCCTGTTCGTGCGGAACTCGCGACAACCTTAATTAGTCTCGGGCCCGCCCCTCCGCCAAAGCTCGGGAGACGACACGTTGATGTCTGCTAACCTTGCTCGCTCAGCTAATTACTTTGTTGGGGGTCCACTATTTGCTGGAGGATGAACTTGCACTTCATTGGCTCGCCTTCTGCTTGTGGCTTTTGCTCATCGAAATTGAAAATCATGATGGCGCAGTTGGGGAGCTTTGCTGGAAGCTCGAAGTCCTCTGGGGCGGCGGCTTTGATGAATTGGCGGCTGGCGCTGCCATGGCTTACTGCTAGTAGGGTTGCGGTGTCCTTAGCGTTCATGAGATTGGTGAGGGTGGCTACCATGCGTTCTTGCAGTGCCCGGCTTCCTTCTCCGCCAAAGGGGACTAAGTCCTCGCCCGGATCCCAGACGTCGGTGGGTAGGGCGTCGTGGGGGCCTTCTTCGAAGGTGCCATAGCAGCGCTCGATGAGGCCTTCGCAAGGCTCGACGTCAGCGTTTGGGCCGAGAAGTTCGGCAGCGACGAGGCTTGCTGTGTCCATGGCTCGGCCTAGAGGTGAAGAGACCACCTTGTCGGGGACAACGTCGTGGGCTTTGAGCCATGCGGCTGCCATTTTTGCTTGTTGGCGGCCCAGGTCGGTCAACGGTGAATTGCAGCGGCCCTGGACGAGCTTTTTAACGTTGAATTCCGTCTGGCCGTGGCGGAGTAGGTATAGGCGCTTCATGCTCTCCCCTTCTGCATCAGTTGCTTTATCGGCGTGGCCTTACTCGTGGGTATGGCCGACATAGTCCTCATCGATCGTGATCTTGGCAATCGACTTGGGATATTCGGATTCGACCCGTTGAGCCAGCGCGTGCTTGAGCTCATCGGCCCCCATGCCCAAATCCGAGGGACGCACGCAGTCAAAGATCACGTTGGTGTGCGTAGGACCCGGCACACAGCGCAGGTCATGAATCGAAAGGCGGCTATCGATCTGTTGGGCCATGGCGTGAATGCGCAAGCGCATGCTCGCCACCTTGGGGTCATCGGTCACGATGGGATCGTAGTGAAGCGTGACAATCATGTCGTCTTCGTCCCTAAATGCCTGTTCAATGTTGTCGAGCGTGTCGTGACTTTCCAGCGGGCTGGCCTCGGCCGCCATCTCGGCGTGAGCGCTTGCGAACTTCCTGCCCGGGCCGTAGTCGTGAACCATTAGGTCATGAACGCCCAAAACGCCAGGGTAGCTCATGATCTTGCCGCGAATATATTCGACCAGTTTGGGATCGGGCGCCTGACCCAAAAGCGGGCTCACCGTATCCTGGATGAGTTCAAAACCGCTCCAGCCAATATAGGCGCCAACGGCAAGGCCGACCCAAGCATCAAGATTGATATGCGTCACCTGCGAAACAATTGCGCACGCTAACACGGCGCCTGTGGCAAGGACATCGTTCTTGGAATCCTGCGCGGTCGCATGCAGCGTCTCAGACTCAATACGGTCACCGAGCTTTTGGTTGAGGGCCGCCATCCACAGTTTAACAACCATCGAAAGCGCCAAGACTGCCACCAGGGCAAGCGAGAACTCGACGGGTTCGGGGTGGACGATACGCTCAAACGAGGACTTCACCAGTTCGAGGCCGATGAGCAGCACGAGCGCCGCCACGACCAGACCCGAGAGATACTCGTAGCGGCCATGGCCGTAAGGATGCTCGGGGTCTGCCGGCTTGCCAGCCAGCTTAAAGCCAAGCACGCTCACGATGTTTGAGCTGGCGTCAGACAGGTTGTTCATGGCGTCCGCCACAATCGAAACCGATCCCGACAGCACGCCAATTGCACCCTTCGCAGCGCATAGTGCCACATTGGCGAGAATACACACCACGCCCGCCAACGTGCCCACGCGCGCACGGTCGCCCTGCGCACGACGAACGATCCACTCGACCATCTATATCTGCCCCCAACAGTTTTACTCATACACTCGTTTGTCGAATAGCTCAGTAGTGTAGACCCTTTACCCCATCGATACAAAAAAGGCCGCAACCCTTAGGGCTGCGGCCTTACAAATCGCACTATCGAGCAAAAAGCTTAGAGCTTGATGTCGATGTCGACGCCAGCGGGGAGGTCGAGACGCATAAGCGAATCAACGGTGCCCGAGGTGGGGTCGAGAATGTCGATGAGGCGCTTGTGGGTGCGCATCTCGAACTGCTCGCGGGAGTCCTTGTCCTTGTGCGGCGAGCGGATGACCGTGTAGAGGTTGCGCTCGGTGGGCAGGGGGACAGGACCGGAAACGCGAGCGCCGGTCTTCTGAGCGGTCTCGACAATGAGCTTCGCGGACTGATCGACGACCTCGTGATCATAGCCCTTGAGGCGAATGCGGATCTTCTGGGTAGCCAACTTAAACCTCCAAAGAGTGCGAGAGATGTTCTCGCGGATTACGTAACAGGGAGCTCGAACTTAGGCGTTCTTGCTCATGACCTCGTCCACGATGGACTTGGGCGCAGGCTCATAAGAGTCGAACTGCATCGTGTAGGATGCACGGCCCTGGGTCTGGGAGCGAAGGTCGGTAGCGTAACCGAACATCTCGCCCAGCGGCACCTTGGCACGGATGAGCTTGGTGTTCTTGCGATCCTCCATGCCCTCGATCTTGCCGCGGCGACCGGAGAGGTTGCCCATAACGTCGCCCATGTACTGCTCGGGGGTCTCGACCTCGACAGCCATGATCGGCTCGAGCAGCTGCGGATCGGACTTCTTGAGGGCGTCCTTGATAGCCATGGAACCGGCGATCTTGAAGGCGGCCTCGGAGGAGTCGACCTCGTGGTAAGAACCGTCGAACAGGGTGACCTTAACGTCGAGGACCGGGAAGCCGGCGATAACACCGGTGTTCAGGGCCTCCTGGATGCCCTTGTCAATGGACGGGATGTACTCCTTGGGCACGACGCCGCCGACGATAGCGTTGACGAACTCGTAGCCGAAGCCCTCCTCCATCTTCTCGAGCTTGATGACGGCGTGGCCGTACTGACCGCGACCACCGGACTGACGGACGAACTTGCCCTCAGCCTTCTCGACGTCGTGACCAGCGGTCTCGCGGTAGGCAACCTGGGGCTTACCAACGTTAGCGTCAACCTTGAACTCGCGGAGCAGACGGTCGACGATGATCTCGAGGTGCAGCTCGCCCATGCCGGCGATGATGGTCTGGCCGGTCTCGTGGTTGGTGGACACCTGGAAGGTCGGGTCCTCCTCGGCGAGCTTGGTCAGGGCCAGGGACATCTTGTCCTGCTCGGCCTTGGTCTTGGGCTCGATGGCAACGTCGATAACGGGCTTAGCGAACTCGATCTTCTCGAGGACGATCTCCTTGCCCTCGGCGCACAGGGTGTCACCGGTGGTGGAGTTCTTGAAGCCGACGCAAGCGACGATGTCGCCGGCGGCTGCGTCGTCACGGTCGATACGCTCGGCGGCGTTCATCTCGAGGATGCGGCCGAGGCGCTCGCGCTGACCGTTGGAAGCGTTGACCACGTAGGAGCCGGACTCGGCGCGGCCGGAGTAAACGCGGACGTAGGTGAGCTTACCGACGAACGGGTCGGTCATGATCTTGAAGACCAGGCCGGAGAAGGGCTCGTCGAAGGAAGGATGACGCTCGATCTCCTCGCCGGTGGCCGGATCGGTACCGGTGACGGCCTCGACGTCGAGCGGGCTGGGCAGGTAGTCGACGACAGCGTCGAGCAGCTCCTGGACGCCCTTGTTCTTGTAGGCGGAGCCCACGAAGACGAGGTTGAGCTCGTTGGCCAGAACGCCCTTGCGCAGAGCAGCCTTGAGCTCCTCGACAGTGAAGTCCTCCTCCATGAGGATCTTCTCCATGAGCTCGTCATCAAAGCTGGCAGCAGCGTCGAGGAGCTCCTCGCGCTTGGTAGCAGCGATGTCGGCGAACTCAGCCGGGATCTCGTCCATCGCCTCGGGGTAGGTCATGCCCTTGTCGTCGGCCTTGAAGTCCCAAGCAGTCATGGTAACGAGGTCGATGACGCCCCAGAAGTTGTCCTCGGCGCCCATCGGGACCTGAGCGGCCACGGCGTTAGCGTCGAGACGATCCTTCATGGTCTCGATAGCGTTGAAGAAATCAGCACCCACGCGGTCATACTTGTTGATGAAGGCGATGCGGGGGACGTTGAAGGTAGAAGCCTGACGCCAAACGGTCTCAGACTGGGGCTGAACACCGGCAACGGCGTCGAAGACGGCGACAGCGCCATCGAGGACGCGCAGGCAGCGCTCGACCTCGGCGGTGAAGTCAACGTGGCCCGGGGTGTCGATGATCTGGATGCGGTAGTCCTTACCGTCCTTGTTCCAGAAGCACGTGGTAGCAGCGGAGGTAATGGTTACGCCGCGCTCCTGCTCCTGAACCATCCAGTCCATGGTGGCAGCGCCCTCATGAACCTCACCGATCTTGTGGGTCTTACCGGTGTAGTAAAGAATACGCTCGGTCGTGGTGGTCTTACCGGCATCGATGTGAGCCATGATGCCGATGTTACGGGTATCGGAAAGCTTGTACTTAGGCTTAGCCATGTTAGTTCCTTACCTTAACTTACCAACGATAGTGAGAGAACGCGCGGTTGGCCTCGGCCATCTTGAAGACGTCCTCACGCTTCTTGACGGAAGCGCCCAGGCCGTTGGAAGCGTCGAGGATCTCGTTAGCGAGACGCTCGGCCATGGTCTTCTCCTTGCGAGCGCGGGAGAAGTTGACGATCCAGCGGATACCCAGAGCGGTGGAACGACGGGAGTTGACCTCCATCGGGACCTGATAGGTAGCGCCACCGACACGCTTGGGCTTAACCTCGAGCGTGGGCTTGACGTTGTCCATAGCCTTCTTGAAGGTAGCGAGAGCGTCGCCGCCCTCAGACTTCTCGGCAACGATCTCGAAAGCGGTGTAAACGATGCGCTCAGCGGTGGCCTTCTTGCCGTCAAGAAGGACCTTGTTGATGAGCTGAGTCACCAGGCGGTTGTTGTAAACGGCGTCAGGCTGAACCTCACGACGATTAGCTGCTGCACGACGCGGCATGTGAAATCTCCTTAAGTGTCTACCGTGCGGCGCTTAGGCGGCACACGGCGAAAGTATCAAAACGTTATCTGGCTTATTTAGCCTTGGGGCGCTTAGCACCGTACTTGGAACGGGCCTGCATACGGTTCTGGACCGGAGCAGCGTCGTAGGCGCCACGGATGACGTGATAACGGACACCAGGGAGGTCACGGACACGACCGCCGCGGACGAGCACGATGGAGTGCTCCTGCAGGTTGTGGCCCTCACCCGGGATGTAAGCAGTAACTTCGATGCCGTTGACAAGGCGAACACGGGCAACCTTACGAAGAGCCGAGTTCGGCTTCTTGGGGCTCGTGGTGAAGACGCGGGTGCACACGCCGCGCTTCTGGGAGTTGTGCTGCAGAGCAGCGTTCTTGGACTTCTTGGGCACGGAACGACGGCCCTGGCGAACCAGCTGGTTAATAGTAGGCAAAGCGTACTCCTTCTCGAATGATTCCAGCTTTCTGTAAAGTGCAACGGCTTGAATCGAGGGGTCAGCATCCCCCTACGAAACACGCAGTTCGTTAGGATACGTGCCGTTAGCTGTGTCGTCAACAGACCACGCTGCCGGGCGTATCCCAAAATGGCTACATTTTCGCAAAGCCTACACAAAAGGAATCCCCTCCTGTGCGCGAGGGCGGATTCCCGGGACGGGCGGCATGGGGGTTAAGTTTGCTGCTCTACAGTCCTGCGCAAGACGGAAAGCACATTAAGTGCTTTCCTTTGCGTGCGGAACTC
>CABVDE010000063.1 GCA_902496945.1 uncultured Collinsella sp. | reverse complement strand
TAGAACGTGACCGGGGTATCGGTGTAGACGCACTCGAGCAGCTGCTCCATCTCCTCCTGAGACGGCTGGCGCGGGTTGGAGCCCGTGCAGGCGTCGAGGATGGCGTTGGCGGCAACGTCGTGCTTCTTGGCTTCGAACTCATCGTAATCGATGATGGACTCGTCGGCCTTCACGCCCTTGGCACCGTAGTTCTTGATGCCCTGCGGGATGTCGAGCTTGTCGTTGAGGTCGCGGATCTCCTGAACCAGAGCCTCGACCAGCTCGTCCTCGGTCTCGCCGGCGAGGTGCAGGACCTCCTTGGCGATGAAGGCGTAGCGGCTCTTGGCGCGAGCGTCCTTGGCGTTGAACTGGATGACCTTGCCCAGGTACATGGCGTTAGCGCAGCCGTGGATGATGTGGTCGCCCTCAAAGGCGGCACCGGTCTTGTGAGCCATGGAGTGGACGATGCCCAGCAGGCCCGAGGAGAAAGCGATGCCGGCGATGCACTGAGCGTCGTGCATGTGCTGGCGGGCCTCATGATCGCCCTGATAGGACTTGGGCAGCCACTCGACGATCTCGCGGATGGCGTGCAGGGCGTTGGCGTCGGTGTACATGGAGCCAGCGGTGGAGACGTAGGCCTCGATGGCGTGGGTCAGAGCGTCCATGCCGGTGTGAGCGCACAGCTTGGCGGGCATGGTGTAGGTGAGCTCGGGGTCGACGATGGCGACATCAGGGGTGATGTTGAAGTCGGCCAGCGGGTACTTGATGCCCTTGGCGTAGTCGGTGATGACGGAGAACGCGGTGACCTCGGTAGCAGTACCGGAGGTCGAGGAGATGGCGCAGAAGTGAGCCTTCTGACGGAGCTCCGGGAAGGAGAACGGGACGACGGCCTGCTCGAAGGTCTCCTCGGGATACTCGTAGAACAGCCACATAGCCTTAGCGGCATCGATGGGCGAGCCGCCACCAATGGCGACAATCCAGTCGGGCTGGAACTCGGCCATGGCCTCGGCGCCCTTCATGACCGTCTCGACGGACGGGTCGGACTCGACGCCCTCGAACAGCTTGACCTCGAAACCGGCCTCCTTGAGGTCGTTCTCGACGTCCTGCAGGAAACCGCCGCGACGCATGGAGCCGCCGCCGGTCACGATGATGGCCTTGCTACCCTTGAGGTTCTTGACCTCGTGGCGAGCGCCCTCACCAAAGTACAGATCGCGAGGATTGGTAAAACGTCCCATACTGTGCCTCCTAAACAAGCCCCTCTTAGACTTGTGTATATAACGGAGCACCCAATTGGCTCCGTCAGGACCCTATGTGCACACCGCCGGCGATGACGGCACACGATGTCTAAACGTCTCAACGCTCGGACATGCATTATTTTACCGTTCTGGTTGGTCAGATATTCATCCAAAGCTACCAATGATGAAACGTTTTTTCTATCCCTGGAAACTCTTGCATTGCATTTGTTGTCCCAAGCTGGGCAAACGTTTTATCAAGATTGGACAGACTCGATTTCCGGAAGCCCTCCTCTTCAAAACGCACGCCGTTCGCCGCTCAAAATCGACCGTTTACGGCGCTGTGATACCAGTCCTCTGTCGGCACGCAGGCGCCCTTGCGACAACCGCCTTCGTGGTGCAACAGTGCATGTCCGAGCGAGGTGCCCCCAGCACGCCACATGCGGGTAAACTAGAACTTTATATAGAGACATTTGAACCTTAACCGCAGCAAAGGAGGCCCCATGGCATTCGATCCCATTCAAGAGGATTGCCATCGCCTCGTTCTTGAGGCCTTGCGCCGCGACAATATCCCGCTCACCGACGGCCCCTCCGTCGAGCGTCTGATGGAACAATTCACCCGTAACCCCGCGCCGCTCATCGTGCACGACCGCGACCGCGCCGGGCACCTGATTGCCAAGGTCGTCGAGGCTGTCGACTACCGCATCCCCTTTATCCCCGACGACACCCAGGCAGAGCAGGAAGAGGCCGCGGCCGAGAACATGCTCCGCGAGGCGGCCGCACTCGATCCGGCCAACTGGGATGCCCAGCGCATGCTGACGGCGCTCACCGCCGAATCCAACGAGGAATACGTACAGTACCTGGTGTCCAAGTGCGACGAGGTGGAGCACGATCTGGCACTCAAGATTGCCTCGGCGCAAGACCCCTACGAGCGTGAGGCCGCAGGCGACCTGATCCGCCGTCCCTACCTGCGCTGGCTTGCCGCCCTGGCATCGCGCGCGCTCATTAGCGGTCGCTACCGCATGTCACTGGAGGCCGCGAATCGCAGCTTGGACTTTGCGCCCAACGACCCCGCCGGTGTCCGCCACACCGCGATGCTCGCCATGGCAAAGCTCGAATACCCTGCCGAGGAGCTCAGGCGCTTTCGCTCCGCCCACTCCGTGCCGTACCTCGCGAATACCCCACTGCGCCGCCGCCCCAAGGATGCGGAGCGCGACTTGGACCCGTGGACGCTCATCGCGCTGATGAGCGCTGCCTGGCGCGAGCTGGACTACGAGGGTGCCGAACACTACCTGCGTATCCTCGTGCGTTCGTGCCCCCACGCCGCCGAAGCGCTCTACTTCCAAACCGAATTTCCCGATGGCGTCTATGCCCGCGTCAACGTGGGCGTGGGCTCGACCGACGAGCTTGTCCTTGCATTGTCCGAGGCAACACCGGTGCTGCAAGAGGGTCTGGGCGCCCCCGACAACGCCAGCTTTGCCGCCTGGGTCGCCACCAACGACATCGTGCGCTCCCAAATCGACGAGCGCATTCTGCGCTCGGCCGAGCAGGGGCTTCCATTTAAGGGAGGGGACCTCTAATGGATCCGAGCGTCTACATCCCCGCCTACCTGGAGCGCGCCTATCTGGCGTCGCACCCCGAGCTCACCGATGCAGCACGCGAGCTTGTCCATAACGACATCAGTGCGAATCCTCAAAAGTATGCGCAGACCGAGCATGCCCAGGCGCTGCTGTCCTATGCCGGTGTTCATCGTCATCTGCTCGATGAGCTTCGCCGTATCGAGGATATGGGCAGCGACGAGGAGTTTGAGCAGACGCGCAACCGACTGTTCGACGACATGCGCGACGAGCTGCTCAAGATTGTTCGCGTTGATGCGCTGGCCGTCGATGCCCAGTTGCTCGCCATCATCCTGGCGGACACGCCCGTCGATGCCTGCCTGGGCGACTTGATGAAGCTCGAGGCGAGCACGGCCGACTACCTGCAACAGAGCGTGCCCGGGTTTGATATGGAGGCCCCGCACTACTGGGCCAATAATGTTTTGGCCGACGGTGTCACCGCAGCAGACCTTACCGTGAGCGAGCCAGCCCTTATCGGGTGGCTCCACACGCTCGAGGCCATCTCGCAGCTGTGCATGGCGAGCGCTCGTTACCGCGCCGCCGCAAACTATTCTCGCCGTGTCCTTAAGGCGGAGGGCTATCCCACCCGGGCCGCCGGCACCGTGTTGCTTGCCCTCGCCCGTCTGGAAGACCAGGACGGCTTTTTTGCCCTGGCCCACCAGCTGGAGGAGCAGATGGGGGCCGACGCACTGGAGAACTCCCCCTGGTACCTGCTCGCCCGCACCATTCTGCTGTTCAAAACGAACAAGATGCGCCCGGCGACACGTGCGCTGCGCGAGTTTGCCAACCGCTGCGAAGGCGGTGCGTTCTTTTTGCTGAACCCCATGTACCAGACGCCGTATCTCCCCTGCCGACCCGAACCACGCGACCCCTGGGATCTTTCGCACCAGGCCGTTTGGGAGGCCGACGGCATCATCTCGGATACCCCCGACTTTGCCCCCTGGGCCAACGCCTGCGAAGATGTTTCGCAGCTTGCCCAGGAGTTTGCGCGCCGCTACGGCTTCTAGCGATGCGATTACCCCGACTATGTCATCTACGTTAGGAACGCCTTCATGAACTTCCGCTCATCTCTTGCCTGCACCTCGAGCGATATCGCCCGCTGGGGGCTGCGCTCCGTCCTTAAGCGCCAAGGCGGCGTACTCCCCGGCCGCATCGCCATGAAGATCGACCCCGAGCTGCTGAGCGATCTTGCCGGCCTGGTCGACCGCAGCGTGGTGATCACCGGTACTAACGGCAAGACCACCACCTCCAACCTGATCGCCGACGCCGTTGCCGCCAGCGGCGCCACCGTCGTATGCAACCGCGCCGGCAACAACATGGAACCGGGCGTGGTGGGCGCGCTGCTCGAGGCTCGCGGTGACCTTAAGCGAGCTGGCAGCGGCAAGCGCGTAGGCGTCTTTGAGTGCGACGAGCTCTACACGGTTCGTGTCCTGCCCAAGCTCAAGCCGACGTACTTTGTGCTGCTCAACCTGTTCCGTGACCAGCTGGACCGCTATGGCGAGATCGACCACACCCAGGACGTCATCGCCCGCGCGCTGGAGCTCTCGCCGACGACAACGCTCATCTACAACGCCGACGATCCACTGTGTGCCTCAATTGCCGCTCGCGTTCCCAACGCAAGCATTGCCTTTGGTATCGACGGCGCCACGGGCACCGAGTCCGACCGCATTAGCGACTCGCGCTTTTGCTCGCAGTGCAATGCGCCCCTGGAGTACGACTACGTGCAGTACGGCCAGCTTGGCGCATACCATTGCCGTTCGTGCGGCTGGGGTCGCCCCGCACTGGTCCGTCGCGTGACGGGTGTGGAGCTCGGCTGTGATGGCTACGGCTTTGACTTGGTCTTTGGCGCTGATGCCGACGCAGCCGCCACGCACATCGTCACGCGCTACAACGGCCTGTACATGGTCTACAACGTTGCCGCCGCCTTCTTTGCCGCACGCGAGTTGGGCGTGGATACGGCGCACCTGCAGCCCACGCTCGATGCGTACGTGCCCGCTGGCGGTCGCATGGGTCGCTGGGATATCGCCGGTCGCACCGTCGAGGCCAACCTGGCCAAAAATCCCGTGGGCTTCGATCGCCAGATTCAGTCCATTAAAACGGCGGGCGGCAGGTTCTGTGCCTTCTTCCTCAACGATAACGATGCCGACGGCCACGATGTCTCGTGGATCTACGACGTCGACTTCGAGCGCATTGCCGATACCCCGGGCCTTATCGCCTTTGCCGGCGGTACGCGTGCGCACGACATGCAGGTACGCCTGAAGTACGCCGGTATCGATGCCGTGATTATCTCGGACGTCGCACAGGCGATTGGCGCCGTGGCAGACGAGGCCACGGACGACACCTTCTACGCCGTCGCCAACTACACGGCCTTCCCGCCACTGGTCAAGGAGCTTGACGAGCTGAAGAGCGCCGATGCGAGCTCGGTTGCCTCCCACGCCACAACGTGCGCCGATGGCAGTGCCGTTCCCGCCGACGTCACACCGGTCGAGCTTTCGCGCCCACTGCGCATCGTCTACCTGTACCCCGATGCCCTCAACCTCTACGGCGACGGCGGCAACGTGATCGCTCTCGAGCGCCGTTGCGCGTGGCGCGGCATTCCCGTGCGCGTGGACGAGGTCCGCATGGGCGAGACGCTTGATTTGACCGATGCCGATATCGTCATGATGGGTGGTGGCTCCGACCGCGACCAGCTGGCCGTGGCGCACGAACTGCTCGCCCAAAAAGGCAAGGTCGCAGCCTATGTCGAGGGCGGCGGCGCGCTGCTCGCCATCTGCGGCAGCTATCAGCTGCTCGGTCGTTCGTACTATATGGGCGATGACCGCATTGAAGGTCTGAGCGTCATTGCCGCCGAAACCGTGCGCGGCTCCGACCGCCTGATCGGCAACGTCGCCGTTAAGACCGACCTGGCACCCGAACCCTTTGTGGGATTCGAGAACCACGGCGGTCGCACCCTGCTCGATGCAGACGCCACGCCGCTCGGTAGGTCTGTTGTCACGGGCACCGGCAACAACGGCGACGATGGCTTTGAGGGCCTGATCTACAAGGGCGTCATCGGTACCTACTTGCACGGACCGGCGCTACCCAAGAATCCCGAACTCGCCGACTGGCTGATCACCCACGCCCTCGAGCGCCGCGGCGACGCCCAAGCCATGGCGCTGCTGCCGCTCAAACCCCTCAACGACGCCTACGAACACGCCGCCCACGACGCCGCCATGAAGCTCCTCCCCTAACCACCGCAAAGGGGACAGGCTCCTTTGTGGTGGTTTTCCAGTTTGCCAACGATATACGCGCCGGCAAAAAAGTCTGCTATACTTTTTCCCGCTGTCCCCATCGTCTAGCGGCCAAGGACGCCACCCTTTCAAGGTGGATATCAC
>CABVDE010000062.1 GCA_902496945.1 uncultured Collinsella sp. | reverse complement strand
ACGCCCCCAAGCGCGTGATTCCGCTGCTCAACGCCCTGGCCGACCGCATTATCGCGGTGCGCGGCAACTGTGACGCCGAGGTCGACCAGATGGTCCTCGACTTCCCCGTCATGGCCGACTACGCCACGCTTTTCGACGAGACCGGCCGCGAGCAGTTCCTGACGCACGGCCACGTTTTTGGCGCCGGCATGCACAATAGCGTCGACCACGCGCCTGCGCTGCCCGAGGGCTCCGCGCTCGTCTACGGCCACACGCACATCAAGGTTAACGAGGCAAGCGAGGCGCACCCGGGCCTGTGGCTCTTCAACCCCGGCAGCGTGAGCATTCCCAAGGACGGTACGCACAGCTACGGCATCTACGAGGGCGGTACGTTCCGTCACGTGGTCCTGGAGGAGGAATAACCATGGCGCAGCACATGGCTCAGCAAAATGCCGAGGGCTCGCGCGATCTGTCCACGCTGGTCGACGCGTCGGCCGAGCTGCAGCATCTGGTGCAGACCATCTGGCGTCTACGTCAGCCCGACGGCTGCCCATGGGACCGCGAACAGACGCATCAGAGCATCGGCAAGAACATGATCGAGGAAGCCTACGAGGCGCTCGATTGCATCGAGGCGGACGACGTGGCACATCTGCGCGAGGAGCTCGGCGACGTGCTTATGCAAGTTGTGCTGCATGCGCAGATTGCTGCCGACGCCGGCGAGTTTACGCTGGCCGACGTGGCGCGTGACATTGACGCTAAGCTCATCCGGCGTCATCCGCACGTGTTTGGCGATGCGGATGCCGACAGCTCTGACGAGGTGCTCAAGATTTGGGACGAGGTCAAGCTCGCCGAGAAAGCCGCCAAGGACAAGGTCGTGGCAGCGGGCGAGACCGCGCCCGAGGGCCTGCTCGACGGCGTGCCCACGCATCTTCCGGCGCTGATGCAGGCGCAGAAGGTGTCGCGCAAGGCGGCGGCCGTGGGCTTTGAGTGGGAGACGGTCCAGGACGTGTGGGACGAGGTCGCCGAGGAGCGGGCCGAGTTTGAGGCCGAGGCTCCTGGCTCATCCGAGCGCGAGATGGAGTTTGGCGACCTGCTCTTTGCCCTGGTCAACGTTGCGCGTAAAGAGGGGATTGATGCCGAGAGCGCCCTGCGTGCCAGCACGGCAAAGTTCCGCCGCCGCTGGGCTGCGATGGAGCAGATGGCGGCTGACGCCCACGTGGATCTGGCCGAGCTTTCGACCCACGGCCTCAACGACCTGTGGGACGCCGCAAAGGCGGAGGAGTAAGACTGCGGGAACGATGGGCTGACACGCCTCATCGTTCCCGCTAAATTTTTCGAAAAACAAGTGTATCCCTCGGCTAACTTAGGGCATAATGCAAAAAGTGCGACGGCTAACTTACGGAGGCGCACCGACGGTGCGCAGTCGGCCAGTCGCTTGCATCCACTACGTTTCCAAGTGAGAGGGAGACAACATGAGCGATATTTTGGACGTCTACGGTCGCGAGGTGCTCGACAGCCGCGGCAATCCCACCGTCGAGGTCGAGGTCGTGCTCGAGGACGGCAGCTTCGGCCGCGCAATGGTGCCTTCGGGTGCTTCGACCGGCGCCTTTGAGGCCTGCGAGCTGCGCGATGGCGACAAGGGCCGCTACCTGGGCAAGGGCGTTTCGCAGGCCGTCGAGCACGTCAACAACGAGTGCGCTAACGCCGTCGTGGGCCTCGACGCCTTCGACCAGCGCGCCGTCGATGCCGCGCTGATTGCCGCGGACGGTACCCCCAACAAGACCAGGCTCGGTGCCAACGCCATCCTGGGCGTGTCGCTGGCCGTTGCCCGCGCCGCTGCCGAGTCGGCGGGTCTGTCGCTGTACCAGTACCTGGGCGGCGTCAACGCCCACCTGCTGCCCACGCCAATGATGAACATCCTCAACGGCGGCGTGCATGCCGACAATAACGTCGACTTCCAGGAGTTCATGATCATGCCGGTGGGCGCCCCGAGCTTTGCTGAGGGCCTGCGTTGGTGCGCCGAGGTCTACCACACCCTCAAGGGCGTGCTGCACGAGGCCGGCCTGGGCGGCGGCGTGGGCGACGAGGGCGGCTTTGCGCCCAACCTCAAGACCAATGCCGAGCCGTTCGAGTACATTACCAAGGCCGTCGAGAAGGCCGGCTTTAAGCCCGGCGTCGACTTCATGTACGCCATGGATCCGGCGTCCACCGAGTTCTACAACGCCGAGACCGGCATGTACGAGCTCAAGGGCGAGGGCGTGGAGTACACGAGCGCCCAGATGGTTGATTACTGGGAGAAGCTCGTCGACACCTATCCCATCATCTCCATCGAGGACGGCATGGCCGAGGAGGACTGGGACGGCTGGGTTGAGCTTACCCGCCGCATCGGCAACAAGGTGCAGCTGGTTGGTGACGACCTGTTTGTCACCAACACCGAGCGCCTCAAGAAGGGCATCGAACTGGGTGCCGCCAACGCGATCCTGGTCAAGGTCAACCAGATCGGCACGCTCACCGAGTCGCTCGAGGCCATCGAGACCGCCAAGGAGGCCGGTTACGCTTGCATCGTGAGCCACCGCTCCGGCGAGACCGAGGATTCCACCATCGCCGACCTGGTCGTGGGCGTCAACGCCGGCCAGATCAAGTCGGGCGCCCCGTGCCGCAGCGACCGTATCGCCAAGTACAACCAGCTCATCCGCATCGAGGACGAGCTCGAGGGCAGCGCGCGCTACGCCGGCAAGGCCGCGTTCTACAACATCCGCTAAACAAGTGGTGCTCGCGGGGGCGGGGTTGACTCGGATTTGCCTCGCTCCCGCTGGACGCTGTTGAGCGACATTGAGCGCTGGGTCATATGGCTCAGCGCCTTTTTTATGTCGAGCAAAGGCCGCCGAAGGCGTTGCGTGTGCTCGTGCTATAACTAGAGTACTTAGCGCAAACAAACCTCAACCGCACAAGGCGCACATGGATCAGATTTACGACAACAGGTACTATTCCGCCGGTTCGCGTGAGCCGTCGCCTCGCCGTGCGCGCACGGTGCAGCTTGGTGGGTCCGCCTACGCCGGCGTCGACCGCTCCACGCAGCGCTCGACAAGTACCTCGCGACCTCATGCTCAGTCGAATACTTCGGCAAATGGACCGGTGCGCCCGGCACGTTCGTCGCATGCTCAGCGCTCGTCGGCTCAAACGCACGACAAATCGAGCAGGCCCTCGAGCCGCCTTTCGGGCTCGGACTTTATGCATTACGCCAACGACAACGCGGTGGTCAAGGCAATCTACGACTTTACCCACGGTCCTCAGCGAGGGCTATTTATCGGCATCGTCGTTGCCCTGGTGCTCGTGAGCCTGTATTTTCCCGTGCGCGACCTGTATGTGGCAAAGCGCTCGAGTGACATTTTGGCCAAGCAGGTCGAGATTCGCGAGCAATATAACGACGAGCTGCAAAAAAGCGTCGACAAGCTGCTCTCGGAGGAGGGTATCAAGGACGCGGCATCCGAGGACCTTGGCCTGGTGATGCCCGGCGAGAAGAGGATTGACGTGCTGGGCCTGGACGATGATTCGGACTCGTCATCGGCTGATAAGAAGTCGTCGAACGCCAAGAAGGCCAGCGAAGTGGCCAAAGAGATCGAAGAGGTCGGCAAGGACGCGCCGTGGTACATTCAGACGCTCGATATGCTGTTTGGATTTAACGGCGTCGAGGGCCAGACAGTCGCGTCTAGCGGCGAGTAGGCGAGTAGCGCCCGGAGGGGAGCCCGCAATGACAAATTGCAAACGATATAAAGTGGCCGCAATCGACCTGGGAACGGTGTCGTCGCGACTGGTGCTAGCGCAGGTCGAGGGCGGGGCGATTGTGGAATCGTCCAAGCATACCGAGATTACCGACCTGGGCGAGGGTGTCGACGCGACGGGTCGCTTTTGTGAGGCGGCCGTCGGGCGCGTGCTTGCTGCGTGCCGCATGTTTGTGGACGAGGCACGCGACTTTGGCGCCGCGCGTATCTGCACCACGTGCACGAGTGCTGCGCGCGATGCGTCCAATGCCGCCTTGCTGCTGGATGGCCTGCGCGAACTGGGGCTCGAGCCGCAGGTGATTCCGGGGGAGGTCGAGGCACGCCTGACGTTTTTTGGCGTGGCGCACGACTTTGCCGGCGAGCGCATCATCGTCGCCGATTCGGGCGGCGGGTCCACGGAGCTCGCGACGGGCGTGTATGCACCGGAGCGCGGGGTTTTCGCGCTGGAGGGCACGCGTTCGCTGGACATTGGCTGCCGTCGTGTAACGGAGCGCTTCTTCTCTGCCCTGCCGCCTGCGACGGGCGAGCTTGCGGCCGCCGCTGCGTGGGCGGGTGAGCAGTTCGCCGCCTACTTTGAGGGTCTGCCCAGCGACTTTGAGCACGCCGAGCGCCTCGTTGCGGTGGGTGGTACCGTCACCACGCTCGTGGCGCTGGTCCGCGAACTGGAGCCGTACGATTCGAGCTTTGTGCACCTGCGCGAGCTTTCGATGGAGCAGATTTCGGCCGCTATCGAGCACATGACCACGCTGGATGTGGATGGCATTGCCGCGCTGCCGGGCGTGCAACCCAAGCGCGCGGGCGTGATCCTGGCCGGCGCCGTGGTGATTCGCGAGCTAATGCGAGCTGGCGGCTACAACGCGCTCACCGTGAGCGAGAACAGTCTGCTCGCCGGCATGGCCGCCACCATCAACGAAACCCTCGATGGCGAGCTACCCACTATCGCCTGGACGCCTACCCTGAGCACCCTCTAAATAAGTTGCGGTGAAATAGTTCCTAAACGTGCTGTTAAACGGCTAAAACAGGAACTATTCCACTGCAACTTCCAGACCCCGCCGGCGCCTAAAAGAAACGAGCCCGCATCCCTGGGGGCACGGGCTCGTGAGCGTCATATGGTAGGGGCGGTGGGACGTCTGCGTCTTTGCTGCGCAAATACACACCGGCTTCAGCCGCCTGCCGGAGCCTTCGCCGGCTCGCTACGGACGCTGCGCGTCCGCTTAACGCTCGCTCCCTCGCGGGTTCGAGTCCCACCGGCATCTAAAAGAAGCGAGCCCGCATCCCAAAGGGAGACGGGCTCGTAAGCACTACATGGTAGGGGCGGTGGGACTCGAACCCACAATCCTTGCGGCGAGAGATTTTAAGTCTCCTGCGTATGCCAATTCCGCCACGCCCCCGTGAGACTAGAAGTCTAGCACAAGCCGTCCGTTACGCGTTGACGGCCATCGAGTGTTGGCCCGACTTCTCCAGGAACTCCTGGAACTTGGCTTCGTCGCCCTTGTTCTTGTACTGCAGGGCTAGCAGGTATTCCAGGCGGCAGCTCTTGACCGGGTCGTTGCCGACATCCTCGAGCATGCGCTCCAGCTCGGGAATGTCGTTGTGGCGCTTGAGGATCATCGTGTCGTACATCAGTTGGCATTCGTGCGCGACTGCCTCGGCCTGGCCGCCCTCAAAGCCCTTGATCTCGTGCAGGAGCTCCTTGGACTTTTTGCGGTCCTCCTGGCCAACGTAGTAGTTAAAGGCTTTGATCACCAGGTCGACGCGCTGCATTTTGGGCAGATTGAGCCCCAGCAACAAATCGAACATCTCGTCGGCGCGCTTGTGGTCCTCGCGCAGCAGATAGGAGTTCAGGCGCAGGTAGTCGCGGTTATAGCGCGGGTACAGCATGCTGGTGAGTTTGGCGTCGAGCAGGCGATCGAACTCGTCCCACTGTTTGGCGGCCATGAGCCGCTGCAGGCGTTTAAACGTGGTGCGTTTTTTGATGCTAAAGAGCAGCGACACGGCGATACAGATGACAACGACGACGGTCCAGAGTGTGCGGGAATCGGTCATTTCAGAGTCCTTAGTCGCTCGTAAAGCGAGCGGTATGACAACACGTACTAGATGTATTATACGCAGCGCGCAAGCAAACTGGCATAAAGGTTGATTTCCGATCTCAGCCGAACACGTTGAGCGGATAGACCGTTCCCGCAGCTAGCCGAACGCCCCCGAGGCCCCATTCAGGCCCCGGGGGCGCCGTTTTCCCAGTTGAAGGAACGGTGGAGATGTGTTTCGATAGGTCCGGTGGCCATGCCCCGCCCTCCGCCCGGCACCTCTTCCCAGACTCAGCCGGACGGTCGGTCCGTCTATTCCGTTTTGCCTTTAGGCTAGGCCAGCGGGGCATCGCCCCTCTCGGCGCGCGCCCGCTCTATGAGCCCCGGCGTCAGGTCGAGTTCGCCGAGCGCCACGTCCTCCACGCCGTAGGCGTCCAGCAGCGCCGCCGCGTCCTCCCCGAGCATCGCCCTGAAGGCGCGGGCGGGCGTCGAGAAGCCGAGCGCGCCGCGGGGCTCCGAGTTCACGTGCGACATGGCGAGCGCCAGGTCGGCCGCCGAGAGCCGGTCGAACCTGAGCCCGGCGCCCTTGGGCAGCAGCTTCCTGAGCTCGACGTGGTTGCGCTCGCAGGCGCCCTTCTGGTCGCTGCGCCTCGGGTCGCAGTAGAACAGCCTCGTCTCGCCGGGCCCCTCGCCGACGAGGTCCGCGATCGCCCCCTCGTCGGAGAACTCCGCGCCGTTGTCGGTGAGCACGGCGCGGAAGACCCTCCCCATGCCGTCGGGGCCCAGCACCGAGCGCACGCCCCCGAGCGCGGCCGCCACGCACGCGGCGTCCTTCGCCGGCAGCGGCAGGTAGAGCTGGAGCCTGCTGGGGCGGTGGAGCAGCGTCAGGATGCACGCGGAGTCCGCGCGGGAGCCCTCGACCGTGTCCATCTCCCAGGCCGCGGCGCACGCGTCCTCCCCGAGGGCGAGGAACGCGGCGTATGACCTGCGGGCGGAGTGGCGCGTGGCCGCCCGGGCGGCCACGCT
>CABVDE010000061.1 GCA_902496945.1 uncultured Collinsella sp. | reverse complement strand
GCGCCGAATGCTCGCCATCGAAATTTATCGATGGCCTATTTCAGACTGTAATGGGCATTTTATTTGCCCCTATGTCATCTAATTCTAATGTACAAACATGCGCACGAATTTGTGCTTCCAGTTTGCATAAGGGGCGTAGCGGAACGGCACGTCCAACCACGTGACCTTGTTCACGATGCTCTTCTTGTGGCTAAACGTATCGAAGCTTGCGCGGCCATGGTACTGCCCCATGCCGCTCGCGCCCATGCCGCCAAAGCCCATGTGGCTCGTAGCCAAGTACATGATGGTGTCGTTGACGCAGCCGCCACCAAAGGGCACGTAACGCACAAAACGCTGCTGTACCGCACGGTCCTGGCTAAAGATATACAGAGCCAGCGGCGTTGGACGATCCGTAATAAACGTCTCAGCCTCATCAAGGCTCTCAAACGTCAGCACCGGCAAGATGGGGCCGAAGATCTCCTCCTGCATTACGGCGTCCTCGGGCGCCACGCCGTCTAGGATCGTCGGCTCAATCTTGAGCGACGACTCGCGCGCCGTGCCTCCCAGCACAACCTTGTCGGGGTCGATCAGCCCGCGTACGCGCGCGAAATGCTTGGCGTTGACAATATGGCCGTAGTCCTCGTTGTCGAGCGGATGCTCGCCAAACATGCGGCGGACCTCCTCCTTAATGAGGCCCAGCAGCTCGTCGTGCACGCGCGCATCGACCAACAGGTAATCGGGCGCCACGCAGGTCTGCCCCACGTTGAGCCACTTACCAAAGGCGATACGCCGCGCCGTCACCTTCAGGTTTGCCGTCGCATCCACGATGCAGGGGCTCTTGCCGCCCAGCTCAAGCGTCACGGGCGTAAGGTTTTTGCTCGCTCGCTCCATGACGAGTTTGCCGACCGGAACGCTCCCGGTAAAGAAAATCTTGTCCCAGCACTCATCGAGCAGCGCCTCGTTCTCGGCACGTCCGCCCTCGACAACCGTCACCAGGCGCGGATCAAATGCTTCCTCGCAAATCTGCTTGAGCACGGCGCTCGACGCCGGCGCATAGGCACTCGGCTTGATAACAACGGTATTGCCCGCGGCAAGAGCGCCGGCAAGCGGTTCCAGCGTCAGCAAAAACGGGTAGTTCCAAGGCGCCATGATCAGCGTGACGCCATAGGGCACGGCTTGCGTCTTGCATACGCTAATAGCATTGGCAAGGTCGCACGGACGCAGGCGCGGGCGGCTCCATCGAGCCACATGCGCAATCTGATGACGAATCTCGGAAAGCGATGTGCCGATCTCGCACATATAGGCCTCGTCATGCGACTTGCCCAAATCGGTCTTGAGCGCATGGGCGATGTCGTCCTCGTGCGCCCGGACCGCATCGCGCAGACGCACGAGTGCGCGGCAGCGAGCATCGACATCAAACGTGGCGTGCGTATTAAAGTAGGCGCGCTGATCGGCAACGATGCGCGCGATTTCCTCGGTGTTCATGGGGCCTCCTAGTTCTTGTCCTCAAACATACCACCCGCGACGACCTCGTACATATGCTCGAGCTCCAAACGGTCCATCAAAAGCGGAACGGGGTACAGCGGATTGGCTTCGGCATCGGCATGGGCCGCCATTTGCGGAATATCGGAGCGGCGAATGCCCGAGACATACTTAGGAATTCCCAGGGCATCGTTCATGCGGTCAACCCAATCGATAAAGGCCTCGGCCGCAAGACTGTCCTGCGCGGCAGCCGGCGCAATGCCCGCCATGCGTGCAAGATCGGCAAGCTTGGGAGCGGCGGCGTCACCATAAGCGCGAAGTATATGCGGCAGGATCATCGCGTTGGCCAAGCCGTGCGGAATCCCGTATCGGCCGCCCAAACTGTGTGCGATGGCATGCACGTATCCGACATAGGAACGCGTGAAGGCGACACCTGCTTTATACGCCGCCGAAAGCATATTGCGACGCGCGCGCATGTTGTCAGCATGCTCATAGGCCTCGAGCAAGTTGTCGTGGATGAGCTGCACCGCCTGGCGCGCCATCTTGCGTGTATAGGGCGTGGTGCTGCGTCCGATAAATGCCTCGACGGCATGCGTCAAGGCGTCCATACCCGTCTGCCCCGTAATGGCGGCAGGCAGGCCGCGCGTAAACTCGGGGTCGTGCACCGCAAAGCGCGGGATGAGCACAAAGTCGTTAATGGGGTACTTATAGTGCGTCTCGTCGTCGGTGATAACAGCTGCGAGCGTGACCTCGCTTCCCGTTCCGGCGGTAGTGGGGACGGCGATAAGCAACGGCAGGAGACGGTGGACGCGCAGCAGGCCGCGCATCTTGTTGATGGGCTTCTTCGGCTGTGCGATACGCGCACCCACGCCCTTGGCGCAGTCCATAGCCGAGCCTCCGCCAAAGCCAATAATGGCCTGGCAGGCGTTTTCGCGATACAGCGCCGCCGCTTCCTCAACATTCGAGACCGTGGGGTTCGCATGCGTTTCGGCATAGACCGTGACGCCGATTCCCTTGGACGCGAGCGCGCACTCGAGCGGCGCCGTAAGCCCCAGGCGAGCAATGCCAGGATCCGTCACGATAAGGACCTGCCGTATCGAGCGCTTTTGGAGCACCGCGGGCACGTCCTCGGCATGTTCCAAAATATGCGGCTCGGTATAGGGCAGCACCGGCAATGCGATGCGAAAAACCGTCTGATATGTTCGGCACCAGGCACGACGGGCTAGATGCATAAAGGAAACTCCTTCATTTGTTGATGGGTCAACATTTTGCTCGACCGATTGTACTTATCGACGGTCGCAGGCCACCTGCCAATCGTTAATCAATCAACATCTTCATATGCTCAAAATTGTTTTATTAAAAATCATTCCTAATAGGCTTCACATTCAGTCTCATATATGGATAATAGAACTCGTCAAGACGCGCGTCCGGAGAGGGCCCTTATGGGACCGGACAAGCGCCCCATCGCCATCGATCGAAAGGATCGAATCATGAAGTTTGTTTGCCCCGTTTGCGGTTATGTGGAAGAGTTCGACGGCGACCAGCTGCCCGAGGATTTTAAGTGCCCCCAGTGCGGCGTCCCCGGTTCTCGTTTCCTGAAGCAGGAGGAGGGCCAGCTCGAGTGGGCTGCCGAGCACGTCGTGGGCGTCGCCAAGATGGAGGGCGTCTCCGAGGACATCGTTGCCGACCTGCGTGCCAACTTTGAGGGCGAGTGCTCCGAGGTCGGTATGTACCTGGCCATGGCTCGCGTTGCTCATCGCGAGGGCTATCCCGAGATCGGCCTGTACTGGGAGAAGGCTGCCCACGAGGAGGCCGAGCATGCCGCCAAGTTCGCTGAGCTCCTGGGCGAGGTCGTGACCGACTCCACCAAGAAGAACCTCGAGATGCGCGTTGAGGCCGAGAACGGCGCCACCGCCGGCAAGACCGACCTCGCCAAGCGCGCCAAGGCTGCTGGTCTCGATGCCATCCACGACACCGTGCACGAGATGGCTCGCGACGAGGCTCGCCACGGCAAGGCTTTCGCTGGCCTGCTCAAGCGTTACTTCGGCTAAGCCAGCTGCCTGAGACATAACCTCAAGCCAGATAAGGCCCGGACCTTGCGGTTCGGGCCTATTTTTGTGGCTTTATTGCAGTTGTTCTTGCAGGGTGCTGAGCGCCTGAGGGCTCAGGTCGTCGTATTGGATGAGGATGCGGCGCGCGGTCCCCTTGGTCGATGCCCGATCGTTTGTCCATAGGCAATCGGCGATGTTGACAAAGGGAATGTCGGCACCAGCAAGCGCTCGGGCAAAGCCGTCACCCGCCCCCTTGTTTGCCAGCACCAAAACGCAATAAAGGCCCGCATCCGCATGATCCATCGAGACCTCCCCCGCCAGAAATGTTTTGCGCACAAGCGTCGCCAAGCCATCGCGTGCTTCGCGAGCACGGACACGCACCCGGTTCACATGACGCTCGTAATCCCCCGATTCCAGCAAACGTGCCAAAGCCACCTGATCTACGGAACTGACCGACGAGGCATAAAAACCCAGCTCACGCCTAAATCGTTCCATGAGCTCATCGGGCAGGACCATATACGCCAAACGCAGGGCCGACGACAGGCTCTTCGAAAAAGTATTGGTGTAGATGACCGATTGGGCGGCATCAATCGACGCGAGCGCGGGAATCGGTTTGCCGGCAAGGCGAAACTCGCAATCGAAGTCGTCCTCGATGAGATAACGTCCTGACTGCTCGGCCGCCCAGCTCAGCAGCGCATAACGACGCGCGATGCTCGTCACAAGGCCGGTCGGATACTGATGCGACGGCATAAGGTGAAGGACATCCGCTCCGGCATCAAGTAGCCCTCCCAGGCTCACGCCCTCACCATCCAGCGGAATATGCCGCACTTTGCAGCCCATAGCCTGATAGATGCGTGTCAGACGCAAGTAGCCCGGGTCTTCAACAGCATAAATCTTCTCCTCGCCAAGCAGCTGAACCAACATGGTATCGAGCAGCTGGGCGCCCGCACCGATGACGATGTTGTCGGGATTGACGTTCATACCCCTCGTCCCGCGAAGATGGTGCGCAATTGCGCACCGCAGCCGAGCGGTGCCTTGCGCGGGCGCGGGCGAGAAGATTTCGCGCTCGTCTTCGGACGTCAACGTCGCCCGCAGAGCGCTTTGCCAGAGGCGCGCGGCTTCCAGAGCAGAAGGAGAGAGCGGGGCGAATTGCTCGATCCGCCCATCAGCATCATGTGCGTTAAGACCCGCAGGAGCGGAATCTCGATCGAACTCTGTCTCAGCCGAAGCCAAAACCGGCGTATCCGGAAGCTCGCAAGCGTAGTAGCCGCGACGCGGCTTTGAGCAAATATAGCCCTCGGCAAGCAACTGGCTATATGCGTTCTCGATGGTAATGACACTGATTCCCAGATGATTGGCAAAGGCGCGCTTAGACGGAAGATGCTCCCCCGCCGCAATGCGTCCAGCAACGATATCATCTCGAATTTGCTGGTAAACATACTCATAGAGTGATGCTCCGCCACGTTGCTCTAAATTGTAGTCAAGCATGAGTTCGCCACCTGACCTTATCGTGTCATTCAATCTGGTATTAGTCTGACCTTGTTATTATCTCTAAAACTGAGTATTTCGCCATACCCAGCTCCCCGATAGGATGTTCCGTCAAGCAATGCACATGCCAACCAAGGGAGCAACCATGGCAGAACAGACCAGCAAGGCAGATCGCGTCAAACTCAATCGCGAGCTCGCGCAGATGCTCAAGGGCGGCGTCATCATGGACGTCACCACGCCCGAGCAGGCACGCATCGCCGAAGAGGCGGGCGCCTGCGCCGTCATGGCACTCGAGCGCATCCCGGCCGACATCCGTGCCGCAGGCGGCGTCTCACGCATGAGCGACCCCAAGATGATCAAGGGTATCCAAGAGGCCGTCTCCATCCCCGTTATGGCCAAGTGCCGCATCGGCCACATTGTCGAGGCGCAGGTCCTGCAGGCCATCGAGATCGATTACATCGACGAGTCCGAGGTTCTCTCCCCTGCCGACGACGTCTATCACATCGACAAGACCCAGTTTGACGTGCCGTTTGTCTGCGGCGCCCGCGATCTGGGCGAGGCGCTGCGCCGTGTTGCCGAGGGCGCCACGATGATTCGCACCAAGGGTGAGCCGGGTACGGGCGATGTCGTCCAGGCCGTGCGTCACATGCGCAAGATCCAAAAGCAGATCCGCGACGTTGTTGCCCTGCGCGATGACGAGCTCTTTGAGGCAGCCAAGCAACTGCAGGTTCCGGTCGAGCTGGTGCGCGAGGTCCATGCCACGGGCAAGCTTCCCGTCGTGAACTTTGCCGCCGGCGGCGTAGCGACCCCCGCCGACGCCGCGCTGATGATGCAGCTGGGCGCCGAGGGCGTCTTTGTGGGCTCGGGCATCTTTAAGAGCGGCAACCCGGCCAAGCGCGCCGCCGCCATCGTCAAGGCCGTGGCAAACTTCACCGATGCCAAACTCATTGCCAAGCTTTCGGAGGACCTGGGCGAGGCCATGGTGGGCATCAACGCCGACGAGATCGAGATTATCATGGAAGAGCGCGGGCGCTAGTCCGGCAGAAAGGATCGCCCATGAGCGATTATGCAGACCAAACGGTCGCCGTGCTGGCGGTCCAAGGCGCTTTTGCCGAGCACGAAGCAAGACTATCCGAGCTGGGCGCACACTGTATTGAGCTGAGACAAGCGGCTGATTTGAAGCAGGATTTTGATCGTCTGGTACTTCCCGGCGGCGAGTCCACCGTTCAAGGAAAGCTGCTCGATGAGTTAGACATGCTCGCAGAGCTCCGTGACCTCATTATTGAGGGCATGCCCGTACTGGGCACCTGCGCCGGTCTGATTCTGCTGGCTCACGACCTTGCCGCCCATGACGATAAGGGAACGCCACGTCTAGCAACCATGGATGTGCTCGTTGAGCGCAATGCCTACGGCCGACAGCTCGGCAGCTTTCGAACCAAGGGGCAGGTAGCCGGCATCGACGGTGAAGTGCCGCTGACGTTTATCCGTGCACCCCGCATTGTCGAGGTCCACGGTGACGCCAAGGCCTTAGCGAAAGTCGACGGGCGCATCGTCGCCGCCCGTCAGGGCAACCAGCTCGGCGTAACCTTCCACCCCGAACTCGACGACGACACCCGCCTCAACGAACTATTCCTGCAAATGTAGGTAGAACGAAATCGAGAGCGGATAATCTCCCACTTTGAGCTTGAATGCGGGCTCAAACCGGGAGATTATCCGCTCTCGTTCTTTAGGGACAGGGCAGCTAATTTGGGACGTGTCTCTTTGACTGCTTTTCCGAGAGTAGCGAATCGTGCGGGTCCTATACCTACCTTGAGCTGCGGTAATGCG
>CABVDE010000060.1 GCA_902496945.1 uncultured Collinsella sp. | reverse complement strand
TGACCTTCTGGTCATGCCGCCGAAGTTGAAAGGCAGATTGCCGCTCTGGCGGGCTCGCAGCGTCGGCTGATTACGCGGTTTGGTAAAGCCGCGTAACCCTACAGCTCTGTAACCTCGACGCTGTTGTAGACCTCGTCCCAGCGGTCCATGACCAGGTGGCCGGTCTTGGGATCCATGGCGTTGAGCTTGCCACAGGCATTGGCTGTCTTGAGCACTGTGACGTCGTCGGCACCAGCAGCAATGGCATGCGCAAAGCCGGCAATGGTCGAGTCACCGGAACCTGTCGCGTTCACAGCTTCAATCGCGGGAGCCTTGGCGCGGAACGCGCGGCCCTCATGGAAGCCCACCGAGCCGGCGGCGCCCATCGAGACGACAACCCAGGGGATACCGGCAAAACGGCCGTCGGCGGCAACAGCATCGCGCAAGGCATCGACATCGTCGGTCGTAAAGGACGTACCCAGCAGGCCATTGATCTCGGTCAGGTTAGGCTTCACGAGCTCGGGCTTGGCGTCGGACTCCAGCGCGGCCTCCAGCGATGCGCCCGAGGTATCGAGCAGCACCTTGGCGCCCGCCTCCTCGGCGATCTTCACGAGCTTGGCGTAGTAACCGGCATCGACGCCGCGCGGCAGCGAGCCTGAAAGCGTCACGACGTCCGCCTTCGCCGCGAGCTCGGCAAACTTGGCCGTAAAGGCCTCGAGCTCGGCCGGGACGATCTGCGGGCCGCTTTCGAGCAGCTCAGTCTGATTGCCCTCGTGCAGGATATTCAGGCAAATGCGCGTCTCACCGGCGATGGGCACAAAGTCATTCTTGACGCCGTCGGCATCCATGAGATCGGCCATATAGGCGCCCATGTGGCCGCCGAGCAGACCGGTCGCGAGCACATCGTCGCCCAGCTGCAGCAGCACGCGACTCACGTTGAGGCCCTTGCCGCCAGCGGTCTTTTCGGGCGTTACGCGGTTGACATCGTCGATGATCAGCTTGTCGAGCTGATAGCGCGTATCGATCGACGGGTTCATGGTAACGGTCAGAATCATGTTGAACTCCTGTTTCCGGGGCGATATGCGCGGCCCCAAACATACGATAGCTCGTTAAAGGATCTCGATCTCAAATCCTCGAGCGACGGTCTCCCCCGGCTTGGCAACCAGGCAGCCACGCTTATGCTCCAGGATATCGTCCTCGTCGGAGCAGGTGGACAGGCCACCCCACGGTTCCACGGCCACAAAGTCGCCCTCGGGCTTGCTCCATACAATCAGGTACGGCATATCGGGGAACGTCAGACGCACGCCCTTGTCCTCGGTCTTTTTGGTCAGCGTGACCACGCGGCTCTCGAGCACGTCGAAGATGGTCTCGGCGAAGTCGAAGAGTTCGTGGGTTAGCGGCAGGTTCTGGCCGATCATGGGGTTCTTGCTGCGATACTCGACGTCGATCAGGCCCGTGGACGGAACGGCGGTGCAGAGTTCCGCGACCTCGCGCTGCTCAAATCGGAGCTCATAGTCGTCGTAAGACTCGCCCTCGTCGAGCGGGCACTTAAAGCCGGGGTGGCCACCTACAAAAAACGGCATGTCCTCGGTTCCCTCGTTGGTCACCTCGTACGACACGCTCACCTTTGCTGCATCGACCGTATAGCGCGCAACGATCTTAAACGGATACGGGTATTGCTCGAGCAGCTCGGCGTGATCGGAAGAGCTCAGGCTGAGCGCAACCATGTTGTCGCCCTGTTCCTCGAGCTTCCACTCCTGCTTGCGAGCAAAGCCGTGGCGGGCGAGCTTGACCTCGCGACCGCCCATAGTCATCGCGCGACCGTCACGAAGGCCACCGCAGATGGGGAAGCAGATGGGGGCCTGGCCCGACCAAACCGCCGGATCGCCCTGCCATAGATACTCACGGCCGTTGGCCGCAATAGAGGTAAACGATCCGCCCGCCGTGCTCAGCGCCACGCGGATAGAACCGTTATCAAGAACAAACTCCATAGAGCCTTCCCTTTCTTACGTCAGCCCGCCGAGTCATTGGGACTGATAGAAAACCGGCCCGCGCCCCCTAACAGAAACGCGAGCCGTCAATTGAAAAGCTGCAACTAGCCGAGTACAGCCAGAAGCAAAGCGCTCAAGCCAAGCAAGCAAACGTGTTATCGGAGCAGCTTGCCAAACCAGAGAGTTTCGCAACAACATGGGCGACCCCACAGGTCACTCCAACGTCAGCGAGCGCCGCTCAGGTGCCCCAGGTCGACGCGAAAGAGGAGCGACGCGTACTTCATGTACGCGAGCGACGGTTTGAGCGGCGAGATGGGGTGCTTGAGCGCCGCGCAGCGTCGACCGGTCCGGCGTTTGGTAAAACGCCGGAACCTAATTAGTCGTGGTACTCGCCGCGGTCCCACTTCTCGAGGAACTCATCGAAGAAGTGCGGGTCGGTCTGGGCCTCGGCGTCGGCCTTGTCGCAGGCATCGATCTTGGCGATCAGGGCATCGTGCTCGGGAGTCTTCTCGTAGGGCTCCTCCAGGAAGGCGAGCATGATGTCGGCCATCAGGAACTCGCCGGTAATCTTGCCGCCAAAGCCCACGATGTTGGCGTTGAGCTCGCGACGGGCATACAGGGCAGAGGTCATGTCGCGGACCAGGGCGCAGCGGGCGCCGGGGACCTTGTTGACGGCGTTGGTGATGCCAATGCCGGTGCCGCACAGGGCCACGCCAAAGTCGGCTTTGCCGCTGGCAACGGCCTCGCCCACGGCCTTGCCGTAGATGGGATAATGCGTGCGGCTGTGGCTATAGGTGCCGCAGTCGAGCACCTGGTAGCCGGCCTGCTCAAGACGGTCGGCGAGATAGATCTTCTCGTCCGTAACGATATGGTCGCAACCGATTGCGATGGTCTTCTTCATCAGAACGTCCTTTCGTCTGAATTCACAAGTTGAGATAGAAGTTCGGGTTCTCGGTGGCTCTCGTTAGGCCATCTTGTTGAGCATGTCGACACGGATCTGGTGACGACCGCCGGCGTACTGGGCGCGCAGGAACTCGCGGGCGATCTTCTTGGCGACCTCGGTGCCCACAACGCCCGGGCCCATGGTGACCATGCGCGAACCGTTGTGCTCGCGGGTCATGTAGGCGGAGCGCTCGTCGGAAATGTTGGCGACGACCATGCCCTTCATCTTGACGGCGGCCATATAGGAGCCGACGCCGTACTTATCGAAGGCAAAGCCCTGGGAATCCTTGTGCTCCAGCAGGTCCTTGGCGACGGCGGTCGCGGAATCGACAAAGTCCGCGGCAGGGGTCTCGGAATAGTCGACGACCTCGTGACCGTCGGCGATGAGCATCTCCTTGATGGACTCCTTCATCGACATACCGTCGGCATCGGAAGCGATTACAACCCTCATGACATCCTCCTTGAGAGATACGCAGGTGCGTAGTTTCTGTTTGGAAGTGTTGAATCGCGTTCAGGTCCGGGCATCTGAATGCGCGGTTCTTCACTGTTCATGTTTATTTGAACACATTCGAACATCAACTGCAACAACTTTTTGTTTATCTTTGTTCTTTTTTGAGCAACTACCGTTCACGGATGATTACTGACCGTTTGGCCCGGCGCGAACGTGGCGACCATGTGTTCAACAAACAAAAAGGGCGGCCGAGAACGTGTCTCGGCCGCCCTTCGGCGGTATTCCCCTGTATATACAGCTGTTTTAGTTACTCAGGCTGTCCGCCCTTCTTGGCATGTTTGGACGGAGCGCTCAGAAAACGGCCCATCAAATAGTTCGCGGGACCGGAGACATCGATCCCCAGCAGCACGTGTCCTAGCCATAGGAACGCCACGAGCACCAGTAGAGGAATCACACACGAGGTCACGATCATCACGATGACGCCTTCGATTAGGTCGGTCACCTGCTGCACGATCTCGTCGGTCATCTGCTTGGCACCACTGGTTACCGACGTGACCAGGCTCGAGGCACCGTCGGCAAGCTGCTCAAGCACGTTCTTGGACTCTGTGGACTCGGTCTTTTTCTTGCTTGCTTTGGAGCTTTCGCTATCTGCCGTACCCGCAGCGTCGGCCGCCTTTTGCTCCGCCGCTTCGATGCTCACTCGATACGTTTCGTCGACCTTTTGCGACACCCATACGCTTGCAGGCACCAACGCCATGCCGATCATGGCGACCACCAGCACGCGAGTCGCCACGCGGCGCAGGACGGCGCTCGTACTCCAGCGCCCGTGAACACCAAGCGAAATCGCAAAGAGCACCAGCGCAAACGGGATCAGGATACCCAGGCCAACCGACCACAAAATGGTCAACAGGTATTTCTCGAGGTAGAGCACGGCAAGCACGATGCCCAAGTTACCCGAAAGCTGCGCGAGCTGCTCGGCAACCGGCGTTCCCGTATCACCCGGCAGCGCGGTAATGCCCGCAGACAGCGCCACGCACGAGGTCGTGAGCGCCAAAACATTGCCCTTCTTCTGGTCGATGCCCTCGATGGTGGAGTCCCAAGTTTTGATATCGGCGAAATGCGGACGAGCTACAAAGCCCGACAGCAGCGCCAGTACCACGAGCGCAACGATAAACCCAATCTGCAGCTTTTTGTTTGCGCACACGACATCGGACAGGCTGGGCTGCAGCTCGGTTACCGTCGTGTGCTCGGTTATCTGGACAGGACGCCCATGAGCCATCTCGTGCGCGCCTCTTTTTTGTATTGACCCGTTATCCGGCATTTGGATACCTCCTCAGTCCGGCCTGTATTGCGGACGGAAATATACCCACCCAACGAAAAACCGAACGGGAGGAGGACAAAAAAAGCCCCGCCGCGGGTAGCGGCAGGGCTTTTGGAAGGGGACTTGGTTGTGAAGGCCCGTTAGGCAAGCTTGGCCTCAAGCTCGGCGATGCGCTTGTAGGCATCGATGGTAAAGCGGGCCTGCTTCTCCAGCATCATGGTGGTCATAAGGGTGTCCTGAGCATGGGCCATGATGAAAGTCATCTCCATCTCGCCGCCGCCGGCCTCCTGCGAAAGCAGCTTGGTCTGCGTGTCGTGGGCACCGATGAGCGCATCGCTGGCATCCTTGTGCAGCTGCTCGGCCTTCTCAAAATCACCCTCGCGAGCAGCATCGAGCGCTGCAAGCAAATCGGTCTGGGCGTCGCCCGCGAATGCGACGATTTCGAATCCAACCATCGAGATTTCTTCTTTGGTTGCCATATTGCGTTCCTTTCACATGTGAACCAATGGAGAGCATCGCGTCCGGGCATACGCGCTGCGTTGTGTATGACAGAAACATTAACATTCAAACAAAAGAGAACAACGCAAAACGCAATATCGAACCATGAACGGTCGTTTTTCACCCGTAAACGGTATTTTAACTAGTTCGAACAATATCGAACATAACAAGCCGCAACCCAAACAGGTCCGCACCCTAGCGCAAATCGCGTACCGTATCGCCCTCGATGAGCACGCCGGGGATCAGCATGTGCTCCACGCCGGGCGCCACGCTCTCGGCACCGGCAATCTTATCGACCGCCCACATGCCAACGCGCTTGTTATCAAAGCGCACCGTGGTCAGATGCCGATCGGGCACGATATCTCCCAGGCTGTCGTCAACGCCCACCACGCTTATGTCCTCGGGCACACGCTTTCCGCGCGACTCGAGCCCGCGAATGCAACCGTAGGCCATAGCGTCGTTGGAGGCATAGATAGCCGTGCAAGTCGGATCATCCGCAAGCACCTGGCCGGCGGCATATCCACTCTGCGCCGTCCAGTCACCGCGCACGAGCTGCGGTAGCTCAATGCCATGCGCACGCAATGTCTCACGCCAGCCTTCCTCGCGCCGCATGCCCGAAAGCGAGCGCTCGGGACACGAGATAAAGTGCACGGTCTTGTGCCCCTACCCAAGCAAGTACTCGACCACCTGGCGCGAGCAATCGAACTGGTCGTTATCGACCGTTGAACAGAACGGGTGCTCCAGCATGGTAACGAGCACCGTCTGCATACCGGGCAGCGGCTCAAAGGTGCCAAAGTCCTCCATACGGTCGAGGTTGCCGGTACCGGTAATGTTGAACATGGCGACGCCGACGGTCTTAAACTTGCCGCGGCGCAGCGATCGACCGGCAAAATTGGGGCGATACCCCAACTCGCGCATGGCGGCACGCACGCGCTCCTTGGTCTCGGGGCGCACACTGGGCGAATCGTGCACGGTGCGCGAGACCGTCTGCTCCGAGACGCCCGCGAGACGCGCCACGTCTTTGACGGATACCGATTTTTTACAGCGGCCATAGGTCGATCTTTCTATGTCAACGATGCCATTTCTGTAACATCCAGCCGAGCTTTTCGGTCCTAACTGTTACAGATTGAGATGAACGGACGGAGCAAGTAGGGCCTAGGCCCGTATATCCCTAACAGTCGAGCGTTCGACCAGCGTACTCGGTACACGAATCGCCTCGATAGACGGGTTATCTCCAATCGCTGCCTCAAACGCAAGCTTGCCGATACCGCACAAATCAAAACGCAATGTGGTCAAGCGGTTGTGCGGAATAGTCCCCTCGAGCGCGTCGTCGATACCGACCACGCTCACGTCGTCGGGCACAGACAGGCCCGCGTTTTCGAGCGCGGCGATAACGCCCAGCGCCATCTGGTCATTTGCCGCTATCACGGCAGTCGGCGCCTGCGACCCGCCGGCAAGCACCTCGGCCGCGATGCGCTCGCCCATGGCGTAACCACTGTCCGCGCTCCAATCGCCGCGCAGCAAAGGAGCGACATCGACGCTCGCACGCTTGAGCGTATCGCGCCAACCCGCTTCACGGAAACGCGAGGAAATAGACTTTTCCGGGCCCGCCACAAACCGCATATTCGAGTGGCCACGCTCAAGCAGATAATTGGTCAGCAGCTCGCACGAACCATACTGGTCGGAGTCAATCGTCGTGCAGCGCGGGTGCG
>CABVDE010000059.1 GCA_902496945.1 uncultured Collinsella sp. | reverse complement strand
CGATCCGGTCGCACGGAGAGCATTTACCAGTTGACAAAACTATAGGAACACCCCCCTCAATACACCCTCATGCCCATTCAAATAGCAAAGGGGCCCGCATCCCAACGGATACGGGCCCCTTTCAGTCATAAGCCAAATCGGCCGTAAAGACTACTTACGGTGAGCGCGGTAGAACTCGATGAGCGCCTGGGTCGAAGCGTCCTGCTCGGCCTTGGCGGCGTCGTCGTGGAAGGCCGGGGTAATCTGCTTGGCAAGCTGCTTGCCCAGCTCGACGCCCCACTGGTCGTAGGAGTCGATGCCCCAGACCGTGCCCTCGACAAACGTGATGTGCTCGTACAGAGCGATGAGCTCGCCGAGTGCGAACGGGGTCAACGTATCGCCGAAGATCGAGGTCGTCGGACGGTTGCCCTTAAAGCAGCGGGCCGGGACGATCTGCTCGGGCGTGCCCTCGGCGCGCACCTCGTCGGCCGTCTTACCAAAGGCGAGTGCCTTGGTCTGGGCCAGGAAGTTGCCCAGGAACAGCTCGTGAACATCCTGGCCGCTGTCGGTTGCGGGGTTGGCAGTGTTGGCGAAAGCGATAAAGTCGGCCGGGACCACCACGGTGCCCTGGTGCAGCAGCTGGTAGAAGGCGTGCTGACCGTTGGTGCCGGGCTCGCCCCAGAAAATCTCACCGGTATCGGAGGTCACAGCGCTGCCGTCCCAGCGGACGTGCTTGCCGTTGGACTCCATGGTGAGCTGCTGCAGGTAGGCCGGGAAGCGGTGCAGATACTGGCAGTACGGCAGCACGGCGTGGCTCTTAGAGCCGAAGAAGTTGACGTACCAGACGTTGAGCAGGCCCATCAGCGCGACAGCGTTGTTCTCGAGCGGGGTATTGCAGAAGTACTCGTCGATGGCGTGGAAACCCTCGAGGAACTGCTGGAAGCGCTCGGGACCGAGCACGACGATCAGCGACAGACCCACGGCGGAGTCGACGGAATAGCGGCCGCCGACCCAGTTCCAGAAACCAAAGGCGTTAGCGGGGTCGATGCCGAAGGCCTCAACCTTGTCGAGTGCGGTGGAAACGGCAACGAAGTGCTTGGCCACGGCCTCGGCGTTCTGCTCATCGGAGCCGTCGATGGCACCCTGAGCCTTGAGCTGCTCGAGCATCCAGGTCTTGACCTCGCGAGCGTTGGTGAGGGTCTCGAGTGTGGTGAAGGTCTTGGAGACGATAATCACGAGCGTGGTCTCGGGATCCAGGCCCTTGAGCTTCTCTGCCTGATCGTTGGGGTCGATATTGGAGATATAGCGGCAGTCGATACCGGCGTCGGCATAGGGGCGCAGAGCCTCGTAAGCCATGACCGGGCCCAGGTCGGAGCCGCCGATGCCGATGGACACCAGATGCTCGATCTTCTTGCCGGTAACGCCCTTCCACTCACCGGAGCGCACGCGCTCGGCAAAGGCGTACATGCGGTCGAGGACCTCGTGCACGTCGGCGACGACGTCCTGGCCGTCGACGATGAGCTGGCCCTTCTCGCTTGCCGGACGGCGCAGCGCGGTGTGCAGGACGGCGCGGTCCTCGGTGGTGTTGATGTGCTCGCCGGAGAACATGGCATCGCGGCGCTCCTCGAGCTTCACCTCGCGGGCAAGATCGCACAGCAGCTTGACGGTCTCATCGGTCACCAGGTTCTTGGACAGGTCGAAGTGCAGGTCACCGGCGTCAAAGCTCAGCTTGTTCACGCGCTCTGCATCGGCAGCGAACCAGGCCTTGAGGTCGATACCTTCGGCCTCGAGCTTCTCCTGATGAGCCTCGAGCGCCTTCCAAGCGGCGGTCGACGTAGCGTCGATAGGTGCGGCAACAGTTGCCATAAAGTCCTCCTCAACATACGGGCGCAAACCTCCATGCGCCCGGATAATCAGATGCCCCTATTCTAGCGCAGGTCAAGACCGTAATCAGCGAGCGTTGCCAATCCGCCCCCAAACGGCGACCGACCAAAAAGGGACAGGTTTATTTTGGCAGGTCAAACGCTTTACCTACCATAATTTACTTGTCCCTTCCTGGCAGGCCATTATGCCGCGGCGCATACGCTGCCGAGCAGCTCGCGCAAGGGAGACCCGATGCCCTCCAGCAGTTCGGGTGCGATAATGGCAAAAACGGGAACCTCGCCGGCACCCACAACGGCGGGCACTTTTCCCTCGGAGACGATGCACCCGTAGGGAACAAAGCCGTCCTCGCCGGCATCGAGCACGGCCATGCGACGAGCGAGTTCGCGCACAAAGTTCGCCGTATCGGCATCGCCGATCGCCAGGACAAAGTCCACGCCCTCATCGGTCGCCAGGGCTACGGCCTCATCGACCAAATCGTCTCCCCCGTCGCCCCCGACCAAGCCGCAACGAAAGAGTATGCGTTCGAGCAGGGCGCGATCGAGCGAGCCCAGCGCCGCCGAAACAAGCTCATCACGCGTGTGCTTGTCGCCTCCCAGTACGACCAGTGCCTTGGTGCCGCCATAGTGGGCAACCAATCGCCCGCACCAGCGAGCCACATCCCCATCCGCAACCAAGCGCGTCGGCATACCAAACCCATAGTTAACCATTGTCCCCACAACCCTTCCGTGCTTTATGGTGATATCGATCGTTAGGCTCATGCTACGAAGCGAGCTTTTCCGAGCTGTTTCGCGCTCTTTAGGGCTGCGTTAAAATCAGATTCGATCCGACATGGCGTCCAGTTACGACAATTAGACGGTCAAAATCCAAGGGCCAATATGCACGAACAGGATGAGCCAGACAAAAGACAGGCAAAACCCGCCCAGCACATCCGAAACGTAGTGCACGCCCAGATAGACACGGCTGACGCCCACCGCAAGGATGACGCACGCAAGTGCAACCTCGATGGCGGCGCCGAGCGGAAGGCCACACATGCCACACCGCACCAACCATATACCATGGCCATAAAACGCCATGGCTGCCATCGAGTGGCCCGAGGGGAAGCTCAGCCCCGGCGCCTCTACAAGCCGAAATCCCTGTGGACGAGGTCGACGCACAAGGACCTTTAACAGCTGGTCGATTGCGCTGATAGCACCGACATTGAAGGCGGCCCAGACAACATGGGCCCAATTGGGCGCCCACAGCATCGCCGCGGCTAGCACGCCGACGACAAACGGCAGCGATGCCAAACTCGAGACGGCTTTCATCGCGGCCGTCAACACCGGCGACCGAAGCCTCTCGACAAGCAGCAAGTAACCCACCTCATCGATTCTTATAGCCCGTCCTTTGAGCACCTTGATCAGCAGGTAAACAAAGATCGCAAGGCACAGCACGAACAGTATCAGAAGTGCAAGATCACCCATATCGATGGTCATCCATACCCCCTCAGCGTATTCAACACATTAAGGCTACCGACCCACCGTAAGCACTCGGTAAACCGACCAAAAAAACCTGTCCCTATTTGGTAGGTTTTGACGGTGTCCGGTCGAGCGGGTATTATCGAACAGGTATTCGATAAGAACATGTGTTTGATGAAAGGGCGCGGATGACACACGGACAGCACACCTATATCTGCATCGACCTCAAGACGTTTTATGCCAGCGTCGAGTGCGTCGACCGTGGGCTCGATCCGCTCACCACCAACCTGGTCGTTGCCGACGAATCGCGTGGACGCACGACTATCTGCCTTGCCATCACGCAGGCCATGAAGGACTTAGGTATTCACAACCGCTGCCGTCTGTTCGAAATCCCCGATGGCATCGACTACATCAAGGCCATGCCGCGCATGCAGCATTACATGGAAGTGTCAGCGAAAATCTACGGTATCTACCTGGAATACGTCAGTCCGCAAGACGTACATGTCTACTCCATCGACGAGTGCTTTATCGACGTGACACCCTACCTGGACCTCTATCACACCGATGCGGAAGGGTTCGCCTGCATGCTGCGCGACGAGGTCCTGGGGCGCACCGGCATCACGGCGACGGTCGGCGTCGGCCCCAATCTGTTCCAAGCGAAAGTCGCACTCGACATCACCGCCAAACACGCACCCAGCCGTATCGGCGTGCTCGACGACGAGGCCTTTCGCAAAGAGATCTGGCCGCATCGCCCCATCACCGATATCTGGGGCATCGGCCCCGGCGTGGCGGCCCGCCTCGAAAAATACGGCGTCTACGACCTGATGGGTGTTGCCGCGCTCGACGAAAACTTGCTCTACGATGAGCTCGGCGTCAATGCCGAATATCTAATCGACCACGCCTTTGGACGCGAGCCGACGACGATTGCCGATATCCAAGCTTATCGCCCGCAGGCGACCTCAACCACCGCAGGGCAGGTGCTCTCGAAGGGATATGCCTACGAGCAGGCCTACACCGTCTTGCGCGAGATGGTCGATGCCGCCGTGCTGGACCTGATCGACAAGCACGTGGCGTGCGGCAGCATCTCGCTCTTTGTAGGCTATGCGAGCGAGCGTGCCGACATACGCCGGCTCAACGCCAGCGGCACGGCGCAGTATATAGACGGCTGCGGCCACCTTAGATCGAGCACGTCAAGCATCGAGCCCACCACAACCGCTGGCCCCGAGCTCGCACCCCGCGCACCGAAACCCGTCCAGCGAGATGACGAACGCAGGCGCCTGGTACGCGAGGCACAGGCAATTGACGGCATCTTCGTGGGCGAACACGGCGGCAAGCCGCGTGGTGGCTATGCCGCGCTCTTTGCGCACTCCAACGCCTCGCGCAAGCTGCCCGAGAGCACTAATTCGTTTAAGAAGATCATGGGGTATTTCGATGACCTTTGGGCACAAACGGTCGACCCCAAGCGACCGGTCAAGCGTATCAATCTGGGCTTTGGCAATCTGGCGCCCGAGGAATTTGCCACCGTCGATCTGTTTAGCGATGTCGAGGCGGACGAGCGAGAGCGCGACCTGGCGCGCGCTGTACTAGCCGTAAAAGGCAAGTATGGCAAGAACGCCTTGGTCAAAGGATTGAGCTTTACCGCCGGCGCCACCGCGCGCGAACGCAACGACCAAGTTGGAGGACACCGTGCCTAAACCCAAGCAGCAGCCTGTGCGGCCGCCGACCGCCTTTGAGCGTTTGGCGGACCCCGAGGGCAGACGCCGCGCCGCCGACCCCAAGCTCACCGCCAACGGCGCCGTCCGCGCCGGCCGTGCCGCGCAGTTTATGCCCTTTGCCGCCCTCACGGGATACTACGAGCTCGTGCGCAATCAAGAAATCACCGTCGAGCCAAAATGTGAGCTCACGGAAGAAAAAGCCCTCGAGCTTTCCAAAAAGCTCGAGGGTCTCAAACGTGGCGACTTAGTTCGTGTCACCTATTACGATACATACGGCTATCGCAGCCGCACCGGCATCCTCGATGAGGCACTCCCCGCCTTCAAGCTCCTCAAGCTCAAAGACATCGCCATCGATTTCGATGACATTCAAGGCATCGAGCTGCGCGGACGAGCCTAGACAAGGAAATGCATCCAAGGCGGCGCCTACAGCGTCATGACGTAGTAGCCCGCGTCCTTCACGGCCGCCACGAGAGCACCGCGATCGATCGGCTGCTTAGAGCGCACGCGCGCCGTGTGGTCCGCGTACGTCACCGTAGCCCACACGCCATCAAGCGCATTGAGGGCATTGGCCACGTTCTGAGCACAGCCGTCGCAGCTCATGCCGCCGATGAGCAGCTCATCGCTATTGGGATAGTGCGACGCATCGGTATCCGTCACAACAACCTTTTTGGCCTTCTTGCCGCACGCGCCATCGCTGCAACAACTCTTCCCGTGTGTCGAAGCGGCAATGCGACGCAGCCCAAAAAACATGCCGACGGCAATGACGGCCAGCACGATGAGATTCGCAGGGTTGAGCAAGTCACTCATGCGTTCCCCTTTCAAGTAGCCCTATCTAGATACCCCCATGGGGTGTCCCCATCTTAACCCAAAAACATGTCCGTTCGGTCAATTAGTTTCCCACTTCAAACTTTTTTGTTGACCATGGCTTACTTTCGTGTATAAGTTTTCCTAGACTAACACGAAAGGACGGACAACGGCGTCATGACTCGAACCATTGACATCCCGACGTTTCAGGCGGCGGTTGTTCGCAACTGCTCCCCTACGCTCGCAGGCATCAAGCCTGCGTCGCTCTTTACCTATCCAGGAGCCTATGCCGATCAAGACGGCTCGAGCGCAACTGCGGCGATCGAGGATCGCCGCACGCGTTTACTCAACGTCATCGCCCAGTGCAATCGCGAGCTTGACCCGCTCGGTATCCACCTGAGTGTTTTGGTCTGGCGGCCCTGCGGAGCGCTCGTGTACGTGTACCGAGCCAAAAGCCTCACCACCTATTTTGCAGACCCTCGCGCCCAAACGGCGCTCGCCTCGGAAGGCTACGACACGAGTGACCTTTCGACATGCCTTGTTCATTTGGCATCACGCATCACGCTCGCGAGCAATAGCGCCGCGGAATGTGCCTGTAGCCAGACTCGATGCGCACTACCCCAGCAAGCTAGCTGCAGCAACGACTGCACCTGCGAGTTTCCGAACGAAATAGGCTACTTCCTTGGATATCCCTACGACGACGTGCACGAGTTTATCGTCCAGCGCGGCGAGAACTACAAGGTCTTTGGGGCCTGGAAGGTCTACGCAAATGTCGGGCAGGCTCTTGCGACGTTTGATGCCTATCGTGCCTGCACCCAATACTTCACCTTTATCTATCAGCAGGGCTGCAGCCTGGCGCAACTTGCCCAGGCAACCCGATAGAACGTACAAGCTGCGGCCAGTGCCGCACGACCGAAAGGACAAAACATGAGCAAGATCGCCGTCGTCTATTGGAGCGGCACGGGCAACACCGAGGCCATGGCAAACCTCGTCGCCGAAGGTGCCACGTCCGCCGGCGTCGAGGCCGAAATCATCCCCTGCGCCGATTTCTCTGCCGACAAGGCCACCGAATATGATGCCTTCGCCTTCGGCTGCCCCGCCATGGGCTCCGAGGAGCTTGAGTACGATGAGTTCCAGCCCATGTGGGACGAGGTCAAGGAGACACTCGGCGATAAGAAGGTCGTCCTCTTTGGCTCCTATTCGTGGGCCGAGGGCGAGTGGATGGACAACTGGAAGGCCGATGCCGACGAGGCGGGCGTCAACGTCGTGGACTCCACCATCTGCTACGACGCGCC
>CABVDE010000058.1 GCA_902496945.1 uncultured Collinsella sp. | reverse complement strand
GGACGTCTTGCCCATGAGAGGCTGCGTCATGACGGTCGGCTCGGCCGGCACGTCAAAGTTCACGACGTAGCGCACGTCGCTGATGTCGATGCCGCGGGCAAGCACGTCGGTTGCCACCAGCACGTCGACGGTGCCATCGCGGAAGGCCGAAAGGGCACGCTCGCGCTGGGCCTGGCTGCGGTTGCCGTGAATCGCGGCGGCCTTGATGCCCTTGCGCTCCAGACGACGGCAGCAGCTATCGGCACGGTGCTTGGTGCGCATAAAGACGATAGTGCGCTCCGGGCCCTCCTTCTTGAGGAACTCGGGCAGCAGGTTGTTCTTGGCCTCGATGGACACCGGGAACACAAACTGGTCGACGGTGTCGGCGGTCGACGTGGCGGGCGCGATCTCCACGCGGGCCGGGTCGCTCACTAGGTCGGTGATCTCGCCCACGGCCTCCTCGTCGAGCGTCGCCGAGAACAGCAGCGTCTGACGCTCGGCCGGCGTCTCGCGCACAATGCGGCGGACGGCGGGCAAAAAGCCCATGTCGAGCATGCGGTCGGCCTCGTCGAGCACCAGGACCTTAACCTCATCCAGGTGGCAGGCGCCCTGCTCGATCAGATCGACCAGACGGCCCGGCGTGGCGACCAGGATGTCGCAGCCGTACTTGAGGGCAGCAGTCTGCGGCTTGTAGCTCACGCCGCCCACGACGGTCACGGCGACATGGCCGGTGACGTCGGCGATCTTGCTCGCGACCTCGTCGATTTGCTGGGCAAGCTCGCGCGTAGGGGTGATGACGAGCATCACCGGGCCGCGGCCGTTGCCCTCGGGCTTTTTAGCACCGCGACGGCGGTTGCGACCGCCGCGCTCGTGCACAGGCTTGGGAGGAGCGATGTGCTCCAGATTATTCATGGTCGGCAGCAAGAAGGCGGCCGTCTTGCCGGTGCCGGTCTGAGCGGCGGCAAGCAGGTCGCGACCCTCGAGCACTACGGGAATCGAGCCAGCCTGAACAGGCGTCGGCGCCGTGTAGCCCAGGTTCTCGATGGCACGGAGCATCTCGTCGGAAAGTCCCAGCTCGTCAAAGGCGGGCAGGTTCTCGGTCGCGGACTCGACGGCCTGGGCAGCATTGGCCTCGTCGGCAGCATCGAAGGCAGCCTGGCTCATGGCCTCGCGGGCCTCGTCCAGGATCTCGGCGTCGGTGACGTCGGATACAGAATTACGCATATGTTGTTGTTCCTTATCTGCACGCGCAATGGGCACGGCATGCGGCCGCGCGGGCGTGCTTGGTAGTGCGCTAATACATACAAAAATAGGTGCGCACAGAGAGGACGTTGCTCAGCACGCTGGCGATCGCTTTGGCAGCCCTATCACGCGCCGTCCAGACGCAGCAGCCCTAAGCGATGGAGCAGATTCGCCGCCGGTAAGTATACCCGTGCTTCGCATGCCCCCACGTAAACCACAGATGACGGGGCGGACGAGACAGGCCCGAGGCGGGCCCGGCTGATTGTCTCAATCTGTAACATCTACAGGGCGAATCTTCCTCTACGTGTTACAGATCGAGACAAACGGTCGACACGGTTCACAAGCGTCTCAATCTGTAACAATTACCGAGTAAAATCGGTCCTAATTGTTATAGATCAAGACAGAGGGGGATTTCCGTCCAGTCCAAACCAAATCTCTCGGTCTTCCTGCAATTTCGAACATGTGGCCTATAATGTTGCTTTGGTTACGCTATATATTGCGCAGCCATTTAATACGTCGCCCACCGGGGGCCATTAATTCCTATCGCCATATTGGCTAGGAAGCAATCAAAGGAGGTATCCGTGGCAGCAGAGACGCCTTGCTCGGTCCTCTATAACGATATTCGCTCGTTCGGCGGTCTTAAACATCTCGAGATCGCCCGAATGCTCATCAATGGAAACTCTTATCTCGGCAGTACCCTGCTCGAGAAATGCTCTTCCAACCGCTCGTATCTCACCCGTTACATCGTCCATCGCAAGCCTGACCAGTGCGCGCCCTCCATCTACAGCGACTTTACCGTCACCACGCTCAACCTTTCCTCGGCAATCTGCAGCAAGCTCGGCGGCGGCGAGTCCGCCTATCGGGCAATCGCCGAGCACTATCGCGGTCCGGCCGCCAACGAAATGATGTCGGCTCTCGCCAGCTACAAGCTGGACAGCCGCCTATATGCAAATGCCCTCAATCGCATCGACAACTTTGACGGCAATGCCGTGCGCGAGAAAAGCACGCTTTACCTTATGCTCTTTGTGGCAACGGGGGCGCTCGCCGATCCCGTTCAGGGCGTGGCCACCGTCGAGCGCTTTTGCGACAGCAAGACGGGCGAGCACTTTGGCACCACCGAAACTACCGTCGGACGTGGCTTTATGAGCAGCCTGGAGCAGCCGCGCACCGTCGCCCCCAACCTCGGTCTGCTCAGAACCCATGCCGACAACTGCGCCGACATGCAAATCCATCCCCTTACGCGTGACCCGCGCGGCACGGTAATTGGGTCCTTGCCCAAAACCTCGCCCAGCATCACCGATGTAGGCGCCGATGCATCGCGCGAGCATCTCCGCATTTGGCTCGAAGGCGGACGCTGGTACGCCCAGGGCCTTGGGTCGACCAACGGCACAGTGCTCGAATCGGGCGCGGGCGACGGCGATATTGTGATTGAGCCGCCGCGCGACCAACGCGAGCCCGGCAAGATCTATCCCCCGGTGGAAATCAAAAACAGCGACAGGCTCCATCTGGGTCTCTACACGACATTCCTTGTCATTGTGGACTAGCGCGGACGGCGATCGAAAGACGGTCGCCGTCCGTCTTTCGTCTTCTACCTTCTGCGTCGTAAACGACAATACTCAGCGGTATACGTGGGCAGTGCGGCTATCATGGTACTCTACCGATATCCGCACTGCTCACGCATACGCGCGGCAACCCATGCCAGACAAAGGAACGCCATGGATACTACCGATAGCGCCTATGGCGACAAACTCATCCGTCTCGATACGTTCGATACCGCCGTGGCAGTTGACCCCAGCGCCGAGGACGATGCCAAGCGCCGGTTCATGACGCTTATTCTCCAAACGTCCCGCCACAGCAACGGCAACATCGGGCACGTACTGCGTGCGACCAACACGAGCGGCGAGGTCTTTGCCGTCAAGCTGCTCAAGGACAACGCCATCCTTTCCGGCCAAGCCCCCGATCGCTCCGCCGAGCAATCGGCCGCGCACCTGGCCAACACCGCCGCGCTGTTCGAGGAGTACCGCCATCTGTGTACCGTCTCGCACCTGCGCGGATTTCCGCGTGTCTATGGCTATGGTTCTTGCGAGGACGATCCGCTCATCCTCATGGAGTGGGTCGAAGGCACCTCGCTCAAGCAGGCGCTGCCCCTGCTTCCGCACGATGCCTCGGGCGGGCTAACCACCCAAATGGTCGCCGCCGTCGGAAACGCCGTGCTTCGCGCGCTCTTGATGACCCAGGGGCTCGTGAATCCGGTCGTCCATCGCGACCTGTCGCCTGCCAATATCATGTTCCGCACCACCAGCCGAACGCTCGAGCAGCAGATTGCCGATTGCTCCTTTGACCCCTGTCTCATCGACATGGGCTCCGCGACCATGGCCCTCGGCGACGACACGATCACACGGCGCGCCGACATCTGGCGCTTTGCCACGCCCGCATACGCCGCACCCGAGATGCTCACACAGGATATCGAGGGCGTCGCGGCACTTCGCCGTTCGCCAGCAATCGACGTTTACGCGCTTTCGAGCATTCTGTACCAGCTCTACAGCGGTCGCAAGCCGTTCGATGTCGAGTCGACGGGCGCCGCGGCAACCGGCTCGTTCTACCTCATAAAGACCAAGACCAAGCCGGCACCGCTCGAGCCGCGCTGCGAAGGCGACGAGGCGCTCGTCCAGATCATCATGAAAGGCATCTCAGTCGAGCAGTGCGATCGCCCCACCGAGCAGCAGATGCTCGAGGTGCTCTCGACATACCTCCCCGCCGCAGAATCTGAGGGCCACGAGGGCGCGGGCAATGACGCCGTAATCGACATTGACTCCGGTACGCACCTTAAGGTCGACGTCGCCGGCGAGCGAGCGCGAGAGATTCTGGAGCAGGCCCGACATGACGCCATGACCCGCCGCCGTTTTGTCATCGGCGGCGTCGTTGCAGCCGTTGCGGGACTCAGCGTCATTGGCGCGGCGACCCATGGCTTTGGCATCCCCGACTACCTGGACGGCATCCGCGGGTCGCTTGGCGACTACACTTGGGATCAGCTGCAGGAAATTTCATTCAAGATTAAGGCCGCTGAGACGCGCAACGAGGCGCTCGAAATTGCCAAGCGCTATCATCTGCTCGATGACAACGGGCATATCCCCTATCCGTGTGCCAAGCGCGTCACGCTCACCAACGGGCTGCAGGTTGGCGCGCAGCTTGTGGGCATCCGCCACGACGAGCTTCTGGACGGGACGGGCAAGGCCGGACTGACGTTTATGTTCGACGCGGGTATTGCCGAGCGCGATGCTGCGGCTGAACCGCCGAGCGCCGGTTGGGCAGATTGCGAGCTGCGAGAATGGCTCGACAGCGACGGCCTTAAACTGATGCCCAACGAGCTACGTGCACTCATTAAATCTGTCAAAAAGATCTCGAATAACGTTGGCGCCGCCAACAGCGCTTCGTGTCTGAGCGAGCTGCCCGCAACCCTTTGGCTGCCCGCAATGGTCGAGCTGTGCGGTACGCAACCGCCCGATTCGTTTGCCGAGGGCTATCACTACCTCGCAGACATTTACAACGGCGAGGGCAAGGAGTACCAGCTCTTCCGCGAGCTCAAGGTGAGCCCGTATTCCACGAACGAGACGATGGTCCGCCAGTGGAAGGGCAAGGACACCTGCTGGTGGGAGCGCACGGTGAGCCCCGATACATCGGAGACCGAAGGCACGCTCTACATGAACCGCGTGGGCCACGACGGCGACGTCTTTATGTACGCCACCCCCGCGGACAATCCCAAAAAGCGAACCTGCGTGATCCCCGGATTCTGTATCTAGCCGAGATATCTTGCCATGACGGGACCCCTCCCCGGCAATTGTCTCGATCTGTAACAGTTAGAGGTCATATTTGCAGCTAGATGTTACAGAGCGAGACATTAGCTTGCCGAGAACTTCGCCTCATAAATGTGACTCAAGTGTGTCGATATTTCCTTGCCAATGTTGCGCAACAGGAATCCTTTCGGCGGTCGTAACGTACGAATTGTCATACATTTCAATCTCCACTGGACACCCCCAGGGGGTATGGGTGTATAGTATCGTCAGGTTAACATTTCCAACACTACGCCACAGAAAGGAGAAGCCATGGCTCAAGATAAGTTTGACGTGGGCGGCATGACGTGCGCCGCCTGCCAGGCGCATGTGGACCGTGCCGTGAGCAAGCTCGACGGCGTCCAAAGCGTCGCGGTCAATCTGCTCGCCGGCTCCATGATGGTGGACTACGACCCCGCGCAGGTCAGCCCCGATGACATCTGCACCGCTGTCGATCGCGCAGGCTACTCGGCCTCGCCCGTCAGCACGGGCGCCGACGTCACTGGCTCAAACGGCAGCGCGCAGGCCAGGTCCGGCGCCACCCATATGGAGTCCCCCACCAAAAAGCTGGAGGCCGCTGCCTCCGCCATGCGCACCCGCCTCATCATCTCAATCGTCTTCCTCATCCCTCTGTTCTACATTGGCATGGGGCACATGCTTGGCTGGCCGTTGCCCGGCATTTTCACCGACCACACGCACAGCATGACGCTCGCCCTCACTGAGCTCGTCCTGCTCATCCCCATCGTCTACGTCAACGACGCATACTTTATCAACGGGTTTAAATCGCTCGCGCACGGCGCGCCCACCATGGATACGCTCATCGCGGTCGGCGCCACCGCGTCCATTGCCTGGTCGCTCTACGCCATGTTTATCATGGTTGACCAACTGGCCGCCGGGCAGGTGCACGAGGCCATGATGACGGGCATGGACAACCTGTATTTTGAGAGTGCGGGCACGATCCTGTCGCTCGTCACCGTGGGCAAATACCTCGAGACGCGCAGCAAGTCCAAAACCGGCGGCGCCATCGAGGCGCTGATCGACCTGGCACCCAAGACCGCGACCGTCGCGGCCGAGGACGGCAGCGAGACTCCTGTGGACGTCGATGCCATCTTGCCCGGGCAAGTGCTACGCGTGCGCCCCGGCGAGTCCATCCCTGTCGACGGCGTCGTACTCGAGGGCGGCTCGGCCGTGGACGAAAGTGCGCTCACCGGCGAGTCCATCCCCGTGGAAAAGGAGCCCGGTGCCACGGTGAGCGCGGGCACCATCAACCGCACCGGCTCGTTTACCTTCCGCGCCACGCGCGTGGGCGCCGACACGTCGCTCGCCAAGATTATTCAGCTCGTCGAGGACGCCAACGCCACCAAAGCGCCCATCGCCCGCCTGGCCGACAAGGTCGCCGGCGTGTTCGTGCCCGTGGTGTTTGTGATCTCGGCGGCAACCTTTGTGGTGTGGATGGCACTGACCGGCAGCATCAACGAGGCGCTCACCTCTGCTGTGGCCGTGCTGGTAATCAGCTGTCCGTGCGCGCTTGGCCTGGCCACGCCCGTCGCCATTATGGTGGGCACCGGCAAGGGCGCCGAGATGGGCATTCTGTTTAAGAGCGCCGAGGCGCTGGAGAACCTGAGCAGCGTGGGCACCGTGGTGCTCGACAAGACGGGCACCGTCACCCGCGGCAAGCCGGCAGTGACTGACATTGTGGTCGCTAAGCGCGCCGACGGCACACCCGCCATGAGCGAAAAGGCGCTATTGAAGCTGGCCGCCGCGTTGGAGCGATCGAGCGAGCACCCGCTGGCCGAGGCGATTTTGGCCGAGTGCGAGACACGCGGAATCGTCGCGCGCATGGTCGAGAACTTTACCGCCGTGCCTGGACGAGGCGTTACGGCGCGCGAGGGGCAAAATGCCATCGCCGCCGGCAACGTGCGCCTGATGGACGAGCTGGGGATTTCCGTGCCCGCGGGTCTTGCCGAGCAATTCGCCGCCGAAGGCAAAACGCCGCTGTTCTTTGCCAAGAATGCCGAGCTCGTCGGCACCATCGCCGTAGCCGACGAGGTCAAGGAGACGAGCGCCGCAGCCATCGCCGCACTGCGCGCACTTGGCGTTGACGTGCGCATGCTCACCGGCGACAACCGCGTGACGGCCGAGGCCATCGCCCGCCGCGTGGGACTGAGCAGAGAACAGGTTATCGCCGGCGTCCTGCCCGCCGACAAGGAGCGCCACGTGCGCGAGCTGCAGGATGCGGGCGGCAAGGTCGCCATGGTGGGCGACGGCATCAATGACTCCCCCGCCCTGGCGCGCGCCGACGTGGGCCTTGCCATCGGCACCGGCGCCGACATCGCCAAGGAGGGGGCAGATGTGGTGCTCATGCGCAGCGACCTCATGGACGTCGCCCGTGCCATCGAGCTGTCGCGCGCCACGATCCGCAACATCAAGCAGGACCTGTTCTGGGCGCTATTCTACAACGGCATCGGCATCCCGCTGGCGGCGGGCGCATTCTTCCCCCTCACTGGTTGGCAGCTCTCGCCGATGTTTGGCGCCGCCGCCATGAGCCTGTCGAGCGTATGCGTTGTAAGCAACGCGCTGCGCCTGCGCACCTTTAAACCCAAGACGGCACACTGAGGCACCCGACCTTGCCCCTCAAACCGTCGCTCGCGTACCCAAGTACGCTTCGCTCCTCTTTCGGGGCAATCTCGGGCACCTCAGCGCGCCTTTAAGTTGACCTTGTTCACGACTAAACTGTCAGATAATCTCAATCGATAAGGAGACAATCATGAACTACATCGTTAAAACGTCTGGCCTTATGTGCGGCCACTGCGACGCCACTGTCGAAACTGCACTGCTCAACGTTGCCGGCGTGACCGACGCCGACGCCGATCACGAGACCCAGACCGTACAGGTAGAGTGCGCCGACACCGTGACCGCCGAGCAGCTCGCCGCCGCCGTCGAGGCCGCCGGCGAGAAGTTCCACGCCCTGTCCGTGACCGCCGCGTAACAACCCGAACGTACCCCCCCCC
>CABVDE010000057.1 GCA_902496945.1 uncultured Collinsella sp. | reverse complement strand
GCCGCATGCCCTCTGCCGTGGGTTACCAGCCGACGCTGGCAACCGAGATGGGCGACCTGCAGGAGCGCATCACGTCGACGTCCACCGGCTCCATCACGTCCGTGCAGGCCGTGTACGTGCCCGCCGACGACCTGACCGACCCTGCGCCGGCCACGACGTTCACGCACCTCGACGCCACCACGGTTCTTTCGCGTAGCATTTCGTCGCTCGGCCTGTTCCCGGCTATCGACCCGCTCGCGTCTTCCTCCGACGCTCTCGATCCCTCGATCGTCGGCGAGGAGCACTACCGTGTCGCCGTCAAGGTCCAGGAGCTCCTGCAGGAGTACTCCGACCTTCAGGACATCATCGCCATTCTGGGTATGGACGAGCTGTCCGAGGAGCAGCGCCTTACGGTCAACCGCGCCCGTAAGATTCAGCAGTTCCTCTCGCAGTCCTTCCATGTCGCCGAGAAGTTCACCGGTAACCCCGGTGTCTACGTTCGCGTCGAGGATACCGTCCGTTCCTTCGCCGAGATTGTCGACGGCAAGGCCGATGACCTGCCCGAGCAGGCTTTCCGCTATGCTTCCACGATTGAGGACGTGCGCGAGCGCGCCCGCAAGATGGGGGAGAAGTAGGTTATGCGTATCCGCATCGTGTGCCCCGTGAGCTGCGCCTATGAGGGCGACGCTGCGTTTGTGTCGATTCCGTCCACGGATGGCGAGTTTGGCGTTCTGCCTGCCCACTCCAGCGAAATCTGCACGATCGACCGCGGTTACGTTCGCGTTTCCGATAAGGCCATGGGCACTGTCGACCACACGTTTGCCGTGGCCGGCGGCTATGCCCAGGTTGCGGACGATGTCGTGACCGTCCTCGCCGAGCGCGCTTGCGATCTGGCGACCGTCGACGCCGACAAGGTTAAAGCTGATATTCAAGGTTTTGAAGAGAAGCTGGGTAATTTGTCGGAGGATGATGCACGCCGCGCCTACCTCTATAATGAAATCGCATGGTGTAAGCTCAAGCTTGCCCAATAGTCAAACGATTTAGCGTTCGACCATTTGCGAACACATCATGCCCGGGATGGCCCAGCCACCCCGGGCATGCTTTTTGAAAGGGTAGACCTTGGATATTATCCGCGTTGAGGGTGGCCACGCCATCGGAGGCTCCGTGCCCGTTTCGGGTGCCAAGAACTCCGCACTCAAACTCATGGCGGCAACGCTTCTGGCGCCGGGCAAGACGACGCTTCAGAACGTCCCCGATATTTCCGATGTCCACGTGATGGGCAAGGTGCTCAAGGGCATGGGCGCCACGATCGATGTCCTTGACGAGCACACGCTCGTGATCGATACCTCCCAGGTCGATTCTTGGGAGGCCCCCTACGAGCTCGTCGCCAAGATGCGTGCTTCCACGGCCGTAATGGGACCCCTGCTGGGTCGCTTCCATCGCGCCAAGATTGCCATGCCGGGCGGCTGCAACCTGGGTGCCCGCAAGATCGATATGCATATTCTCGGTCTTGAGGCCCTGGGCGTTGAGTTCGATACCGCCCACGGTTACATCAACGCCAACGCGCCCCAGGGCCTGCGCGGCACCACCGTTACGCTCGAGTTCGCCAGCGTCGGTGCGACCGAGAACCTCATCATGGCCTCTGCGCGCGCACAGGGCACCACGGTTATCGACAATGCCGCCCGCGAGCCCGAGATTGTCGACCTCGCCAACATGCTCAACGAGATGGGCGCCAAGATCGTCGGCGCGGGCACGCCCGTCGTGACTATCGAAGGCGTGGAAGATCTGCACCCCGTTACCCATCGCGTGGTGGGCGACCGCATCGAGGCCGGTACCTTTATCGTCGCCGGTGCGCTGATGGCCGATGATCGCGGTGTCGACGTCACGGGTTTTTGCCCCATCCATCTGGGTATGGTGCTCAAGAAGATGGAGCTCATGGGCATCGATTGCGAGCGTACCGACGACGGCGTCCACGTGAGTCGCGCCAAGCGCATCAAGCCGGTCGATATCCAGACGCTACCGTTCCCCGGCTTCCCGACCGACATGCAGGCACAAATTATGGTGCTCTCCGCCCTCGCTGACGGCAGCTCCGTCATTACCGAGAACATCTTCGAGAATCGCTTTATGTTTGCCTCTGAGCTGGTGCGCATGGGTGCCGACATTCGTATCGAGAGCCATCATGCCATGATTCATGGCGTCAAGGGTTTCTCGGGTGCACAGGTTACCTCGCCCGATCTGCGTGGCGGAGCGGCCCTCGTCGTAGCGGGCTTGATTGCCGACGGGACGACCGAGGTTTCGGCCATCCATCACATCAAGCGCGGCTACGAGCAGTTTGTCGAAAAACTGCAGGCGCTCGGCGCGCATGTCGAGCATGCTACCGTCCCCGATCCCGTCATCTACTAATACAGGTTGCCTATGTTTAATAAAAAGCCCCTCGCGGATACCACCACCCGAAGACCCTCAACTGGTGCGCAGGCAAAGATCTACAGTCGCGATAACGTGGCTCGCTATTCCGAGCGCGCTCGCCAACGTCGTCGTAGCCACACGATTCGTCACGTTGCGCTCATTGTCGTGCTTGGCGTGCTGCTGAGTGCCACTACCGCTGCCGGCCTGTGGTTTGCCTCCATTATGGGCAAGCTCGGCGATTCTAATGTCATTACCGACAATCTGCGTCGGGTTCTGGTTGACACCGATGAGGCAAAGGATCCGTTCTACGTGCTGCTTCTCGGCACTGACGGCCGTCCGGGCGAGGATACGTATCGTGCCGACTCGATTATCCTGGCACGCATCGACCCCACACAAAAGCAGGCGACGCTCATTTCCGTTCCGCGCGACACCAAGGTCGTGTACAAGGGCGAGACCATGAAGATCAACGCCTGCCATACCGTTGGCGGCGCCGAGGCCATGGTCGAGGCGGTCAACGAGCTGTGCGGTGTTCAGATTTCCCACTATGCCGAGGTCAGCTTCGACGGTATGCAGGCGCTGATTGATTCGGTTGGCGGTATCGACATTAACGCAACCGATGATGTTGACGACCCAGAGCACCTTGATATTAAGATTACTGCTGGTCAGCAGCATATGGACGGTGCCACCGCCCTTACCTATGCCCGCTGCCGCTACACCTATGCCGACGGCGATTACACGCGCATGCGCCACCAGCGTCAGGTGCTTGGCGCCCTTGCCAACCAGATTCTCAATAACTTCGATGCCACGAAGATCTTTGGTCTGGTTAATTCGCTGTCCGATATGCTCGTAACCGATATGAGCGTTCAGGATATCGTGTCTACGGTCAACGCCATGCGCGGTATGGATGTCGACGGTATCTACTCGGCCAACCTGCCCTCGTACGCCGACGACAGCACCATGATCGACGGTGTGAGCTACGTCTTTGTCTACGAGGACGAGCTCAAGGAAATGATGGAGCGCGTCGATGCCGGCAAGGATCCCAAGGGTCCTAACACCATGGGTATGTCCGACGGTTCCAGCTCTACGATCGGCGACCTGAACAACAACACGTCTGATGACTACGCAAACGGTACCGCAACCTCATCGGTCAGCTCTGACGATTCCGATGACTCAAGCGATTCGAGCGATTCGGACTACTACGAAGAGCCCACCGGCGACGGCAACGGTTACGAAGCCAACTACTAAGTTACGGCGTTTTACCAAACGCCGTAACGACTCGACGCTGTGCGTCGTCCAAGGCGACAATTTGTCATTCAAAAGGCAGAGCATGACCAGAAGGTCAATGCCCTGCCTTTTTCATTTTAGGCTTGTGTTGCCAGGCTTATGCAAAACGGGCAACAAGCTCCTGGAGCACGTCGGTCATCTTGACGAGCGAGCTGACCGGGACGAACTCGTTGACGCCGTGGTAGCAATAGCCGCCGGTGGAAAGGTTGGGGCAGGGCAGACCGCGGAACGACAGCTGCGCGCCGTCGGTGCCGCCGCGAATCGGCAGCACTTGGGGCTCAACGTCGCAGGCAAGGTAGGCTTCCTTGGCAACATCAATAAGCTCGGGATAGTCACAAACGATCTCTGCCATATTTCGATACTGCTGCTTAATCTCGACCGTCACGCGCTCCTCGCCCAGACGCTGGTTGAGCATTGCGGCGGCGGCATCAATAAGATCGAGCTTCTGCTGAAACTTGGCGGCGTCATGGTCGCGGACGATATAGCGCGCCGTGGCGTGATCGACGGTCGCAGATACACCCTCAAGGTGATAAAAGCCCTCGTAGCCTTCCGTATACTCCGGGCGCTGCACGTAGGGGAGCAACGCGTTGAAGTCGCAGAACAGATTGCCCGCGTTGACCATACGGCCCTTGGCGTCGCCGGGGTGGATGGACTGGCCTTCAAAGCGGACGGTCGCCTCGGCGGCGTTGAAGCACTCCCACTCCAGCTCGCCAACCGGGCCGCCGTCGACCGTGTAGGCGTACTTGCAGCCAAAGGCCTCGATATCCAACAGCTCGGCACCGTGACCGATCTCCTCGTCCGGGCAGAAGCAAATGCCGAGCGCGGGATGGGGCAGGGAGGGGTCCTGCGCGATGCGTGCGACGAGCGCCATGATCTCGGCGACGCCCGCCTTGTCGTCCGCGCCCAGCAGCGTGGTGCCATCGCTGCAGACCAGGTCTTTGCCTACCAGGTCGTTCAAGGCGGGAAGCTTAGCGGTGCTCATGGCAACGGGCTTGCCGTCAACGATGCCGCAAACCAGGTCGCCGCCCTCGTAGTGCACGATGTGCGGCTTCACGCCGGCGCCCGGTGCAACCTCGGTGGTGTCGAGATGGGCGATCAGGCCCAGGGCGGGTTTGTCCTCAGCGCCCGCGCTTGCGGGGATATGCGCGCAGACATAGGCGTGCTCGGTCACGTGGACATCTTCCGCACCAAGCTCGCGCAGCTCTTCAGCCAGCACGTTGGCAAGGTCAAACTGAACGGCGCTCGAGGGCACCTGGTCGCAGTTTGCATCCTCGGACTGCGTGTTGATCTGGACGTAGCGCAAAAAGCGCTCGAGGACATCGGGGTTCGTGGTGGTGTTTTCCATAAAGACCGCTCCAATCTTGGTCGTCGTGTGCAACAAGAACTCTAGCACGGTATGCCACGGCATACCGTGACGCTTGGATGGGGTAGAATCAGCCATTGAATGCAGAAGGGACGGAAGATCATGGATACGACAAATAGCTCGCGCGAACTGCATCTGACGGTGGCGAACGAAGACTACTTGGAGTGCATGGTTCGCATTGAAAGCGAAGAGGGAGAAACCAACGGCGTGCGATCGGTCGACATCGCGCAGCGCCTTGGCGTCTCCAAGGCATCGGTCAATAAAGCGGTTTCGGCGCTCAAGGCATCCGAGCTTGTCGAGCAATCGCACTACGGCAAGGTAATCCTGACCGATCGCGGCCGCGAGGTTGGCACGGCTATATGGTACCGTCATCGCCTCATCCGCACGTTTTTGGTTCAGGAGCTCGGTGTCGAATTTGAGCGAGCCGATTCCGAGGCCTGCATGATGGAGCATGCGCTTTCCGAGGACACGATGAACCGCTGGCTCGCCTATCTCGAAAAGCAGGGAATCAGCGTCGAGGAATAGCGGGATATATATGGATACGAGTTATTACAACCGCTTTGGTGCCGAGGAGCTTACGCGCCGCTTGTCGAGCGAGACTTTGTTGGCGCAGGGCCCCATGGGCAGTGTTCTGTTGAGTGAGTACGATGCCGCCGACATTCCACCGGCGTTTTGGAATCTGGCAGAGCCGCAGACCGTTTCTCGTATCCATCGCCTGTATGTCGCCGCCGGCGCGCAAGTGCTCATTACCAACACCTTTCAGGCATCGAGCTATGCCCTCAAGCACGACCAGATTGCGCCGTCCGTGGCGGAGGTCAATCGCGGGGCCGTCGACGATGCCCGCCAGGCTCACCCTCAGCTGCTGCTGGGTTCGATGGGCCCGATCGGTATTGAGTGGTTTGCCGAGGACTCTGCCGAGTATCGTGAAATCCGAGGCATTGCGCGCGAGCAGGCGTACGCCTTGCTCAATGCTGGTGTTGACGGTCTGCTGATCGAGACGGTGACGTCTATCCGTAATTTGCAGCCCATGCTTGCCGGCGCCCGAGATGCCGCCGACGGCATGCCCGTTCTGGTGAGTTTTGTCGTTGACGATAAAGGCGACCTGTTGGGCGATGGCCTCAACATCGAGGCAGCCGTTTTGTACGCCGAAAAACACGGCGCAAGCTCGGTTGGTGTTAATTGCTGTTCGCTTGCGGCCGCGAACGCGGCGGTGCCCAGGATGGTTGCATCGGCGACTACTCCCGTCACGGTGCGTCCCAACGTAGGCGATCCGGTCCAGACTCAGGATGGTCCCGTATGGCACGAGAACCCCGAAGCGTTCGCGCGCGCATGCATCGAATGGAGGCATGCCGGTGCCGCAATGGTGGGCAGTTGCTGTGGAACCACGGCAATCACTACGGCAGCGATGGCCGAGGCCCTCGATATATAAAGGGCAAAACCGCTCCATACGGGGCGGTTTTTTTATTGCCTGCATGTCATCGGCAGCATTTGCCCAAATGGTGAATGCTGGTGCCGGCAGGTTGCCGAGTGCGTGTTGCGGGTATACCTCATGCGTACCATGATCCAAACACTGTGAGGTGTCTGCGCGTGTGCGCGATAATTCATTTTGGAACTGACGGTTGGCGTGCTCGCGTCGATGAGGATTTCACTGCCGATAACGTTGCCCGTATCGCCGATGCCGTCGGCGAGTTGTGGCAAAAGACTAATCCGGGCAAAACGGTATATATAGGGTTCGACACCCGGTCCCAGGCGTACGAGTTCGCTGAGCTTGCGGCGGGTGTGCTAGCAGCGCACGGGCTAGACGCCGTGCTCACTTCGCGACCTGTCCCGACCCCTGCCCTTACATGGGCGGCGGCTTATGACGGTGAGGCGTGCGGCGCGCTCATGGTGACGGGGTCCCATCATCCGCAGGGTTATCTGTGCCTCAAGATTCGCATGGGTGACGGCTCGACCGCCAACCAGGATGTCATCGAAGAGCTCGAAGAGACCGTGGCTCCCGAGCCAATGGGGATCGAGGGGCAATATCGCACCGCGGATATCATTCCTGACTATATGCAGGCGGTGGCGTCGTTTGTCGATGCCGAAGCCATCCGCGCCGCGCACCTGCGCGTGGTGGTTGACCCCATGGGCGGCGCAGCCCAGGGCTATCTAGCCGACTTGCTGCGCGAGCTTGGCGTTGAGGTGCACGAGATTCACGCCGGGCAGACGCCTGACCAAGAAGATATCTGCCCCGACCCCGTTGAGCCGTGGGTGGACGCTTGCGAGCGCACGGTTATCGAGGACGGAGCTTGCGCTGGCCTGGTGACCGACGGCGACGCCGACCGTATCGGCGCGGTTGACGAGCGCGGCAGATATATTCATCCGCATCAGATCATGGCACTCGTTTTGGGCGACTTGGTTCAATTTCGAAATTTGGAGGGGCGCGTCGTCGTCAATCTTTCGTGCTCGACGCTCGTACGTCGCATTGCCGAGGCGCTTGGCTGCCGCGTGACCGTCAAACCGGTCGGCTTCAAATATATAGCGGCAGAGATGAAGAAGGGCGGCGTCCTCATAGGCGGCGAAGAAGCCGGTGGTATCGGCATCGCCGCGCATATGCCCGAGCGCGATGGAATCCTCGCCTGTCTGATTCTATGTGAGCTTATGGCAAAGACTGACGCGCCTTTGGGCGTTCTGGTCGACCAACTCGAGGACAGTTTTGGTAAGACGAGCTACGGTCGACGCGATTTGCGCCTTGAGGCCGAAGATGCCGAAACGTTACGAACCCTGCTGCCGGGCGTAAACCCCAAGTCGATTTGTGGCAAGGTGCCGCAAAACGTTAGTCATATGGATGGCTTGCGTTTGGCATTCGAGGATGACACGTGGCTGCTGGTCCGTCCTAGCGGGACCGAACCGGTGGTGCGCGTCTACGCCGAGGGGTTCTCGGTGGAAGAACGTGATGAGTTGCTCGATGCTGGCTGTGCTTTAGCTAGGGGAACGTATCCGCTTTAACCATGAGACTGCCTTACATAAAGAGATGCTCGGCGAGCGGTAGTTAACGGTTGGCAAACGTTAGTCGGATCACAATATGTGTAGGAAATGTGTGCGCCCAGATTCCCGCCCACGGGGCCCCTCCGGTCTGGCAATATATCTCCTTGCCGCGCGGC
>CABVDE010000056.1 GCA_902496945.1 uncultured Collinsella sp. | reverse complement strand
GGCGGGGAGGGCGAAGCCCGACCGTACTTTACTTGATATATATGACAACATCTTTCCGCGAAAGTTCGCCCGTTTTGGGCGGTTCCCGCTGGTGAAAACCAGTTTTTCGCGGATGTGCGGAAGGTGGTACGTACCAGTTGGCGCTCGAATGGGTCAAGACCATCGAGACGCCCACGACGATTGAGGTTTGGGAGTATTCGGCTCCCGCTGGGCGCATGAACCCAGAAGCCCGCCGCGATGATGATTCAGAAGATGAAAGCGAACGCGAGCGCAACCGCGATGCAGCCGCCTACTACGATGCCGCGAAACGGCGGCAAAGGCACTACAGGGGCGTTCGTTGGGAGATAGCCCGCCTTATCGACTGCAATTTCGATGATTCGACCAAGTTTTTAACGCTCACGTTCGCCGATAACGTAACAGACATTAAATACTGCAACCGCGAGTTTTCCAAGTTCGTTAGGCGGTTGAACCGCCGCGTCTATAGAACGGACAAGATGCAGATAAGGTATCTGGCTGTGTGGGAAGCCCAGAAACGCGGGGCTATCCATTACCACGTTGTCCTGTTCGGTCTGCCGTATATCAGGCTGTCCGAGCTGCGCGAGGTGTGGGGTCACGGTTTCGTCAAGATTAACCGCGTTGACGTTGACCAGCGTATGAACGTTGGGCGCTATATCTCCAAGTATTTCAGCAAGGACGTTGACGAGGGTTCCTACAAGCAGAAGAAGTTTTTCCGCAGTCAGAACCTTATTCAGCCCGTGGAAGAGCGTTTCACCACGCTCGAACCTCTTTCGTTCGAGGGCTATACGGTGGCTTTCACGAAGGAATACGACCAATTGATACCAGACCTTTACGGTGAGGGCGGGGGATACGCCCCGCGAAAGGTTCGGTACACGAAGATAGGGAAGGACTGGTAGCCTATGGCTAGCTGTGTGATGGTCGATAAGACCGATTTAATCGCGTTGGGCTTCACGCCCTCCAAGTCTGCCGACATAATCCGAGCCGCCAAGCGGCTCATGGTGTCGCGCGGCTTCGGGTTCTACGGTTCCCGCAAGGTGGGGCGCGTCCCCGCCGCCGCCGTTGCTGACATTATCGGCGTTGACCCCGTGGGGGCGCACGATGCCGAAGGTGAGTAACGTCTACCGCGATGCGCGTAACGGCTCGTGGTATTTCGTGGCGAACCTCGGCACCGATGCCGAGGGTAAGCGCGTGCGCCACTGGGGGCGTGGCTACAAGACCCAGAAGGACGCGAAAGCCGCCTACGATGCGTATATGGCTGACTTCTCCAAAACTGCCGTCAAGGTCAACTCGACAATGAGCTTTGGCGAGTTCTTCCGCACGTACTGGGTTCCAGACTACAAGGCTCGAACCCGTGAAAGCACGTTCGCCGAGCGTTCCCAGATGTCGCGAAAGCATTTCGCGCGTTGGGATCGCTGTCGGCTGCGCGACATTGACGCGCCCGCGCTCAAACGTTGGCAGAATGAGCTGGTTTCGGGGTACTCGCCCGCGTATGCGCGTCTCGTCTACGGGTATTTCGCTATGGTTCTGGACATGGCGGTTAAAATCGGGCTGTTGCAGCGCAACCCCGCCCGCACTGTCGGCAACGTCCCGAAAGCCCGCAGGGAAGTCGATTTCTGGACGCGTGACGAGTTCGAGCGGGTGGCGGCTACGTTCGACACGTCCGACTATTACGGTCTTTTCGGCTTCACGTGCCTTTGGCTGCTCTACATGACGGGGCTTCGGCTGGGTGAAGCCCAAGCCCTGCGCTGGTCGGCTATCGACTTCGGCGCGGGTACCCTGTCGGTGGGCTGCTCGATGTACTACCGCAACGCCCGCGATTGGAAGATAACGCCGCCCAAGACCAAGGCGGGCAAGCGCGTTATAGCGCTCGATTCGCTCACGCTGGAATACCTCGGACGCTGGCATGACGTGCAGCGGCGCAACGTCTCCACCGAGTTCGTCCTGTCTTGGGGCGGCGACCCGCTCACCAAGCACACCGTCAAGCATATCATCGAGCGCCACGCTCGCATGGCTGGCGTTCACCGTATCCGTACTCACGCATTGCGGCACTCGCACGCCGCCCTATTGATTTCTTTGGGCGAGAACGCCTTGGCTATCCGCGACCGTTTAGGTCATGAAGATGTAAAGGTCACGCTCGGAACTTACGGGCATTTATACGCCGATGCTGGCAAGGGCGTTGCCGCCCGTCTCGATGCTGCTTTCTCGGCACCCTCGGGCGTTTCGGTTGGACAGTCCTCCCAGCCCTAGCGACCCGCTCGAACTGTCGAAACGCGGCTCTCGGAAATATTTTCAATTTGCCGCTTGCGGTAGAATGGCTCTACTTCTATAATCCAAATCAAAGGTAGAGCTGTTCTACCTACGTCTCTAGTGGAAGGAACTGAAAATGTCTGCAACAGAAATGCCTTGGTCTGGTCACTTAACCCCTCGCCATTGGCCTGTCCCTGATGGGGTCGAGCCGTTCCAGCGCGGCGAGACCATGAACGGCGGCATCGAGGTGGATTGCTATCTGTACGGCGGGGTTCTGGTAGCTCTTGCCCACGCCGACATTTTGCGCATTGAGTTTTTGAGTGTGAAACTCGGCTCAGTCGAGCTCGAGACTAATCTGCTCGGTTTTGGTGCGACGGGGGACTACACATGGACCAGCGTGTATCTTGACCCTGACCTGTTAATCGGGCATAGCCTGTCCGACCTTACTTTTGAGTTCCTCACTATCGGGGACGATGACGAGGACGATGACGAGTAGCACCCAGCTCTTAGCCCTGACCCTTAACGGGTTGGGGCTTTTCTTTTGTCGTCCTCTTGTGCAACCGATTTGCAACCAACCCAGCGCCGCCGACCCGCCCGAACCCGAGGGAAACGGCACCGACCCCGCCTAAAACCGCTGGTCGGGCGTTATCGGACTGTGTTTCGTTATGGAGTGGGAATAGAAAATTCCTTAGTTATGAGGGTATAAACTTGAATCCCTTTAGGATAAACCCCCATGACTATATGAATTGACCTGCTGACTCCGATGAAGATTGGAGGGTAACTGCCAGGGGTGACGGCCCGGCGAGTGTTATTTTGCGAGCTAGGCGCATCGAAAGCGACCTTTCGTGGTATAAACTACTTGCCGGAAGCCGCGGCTTTCAGAGTACGGCTTACGTGTACGTTTAACCTCCGTGGGCGACGGGGTGCCGCAAGGCGTAGAATATCGCCCACCTGTAGGGGCCTGCAGCGATGCGGGCCCCGCTTCGTATGAAGGGGGCGTAACCGATGAAGATCGTATCCATCTCCCAGGACTTCTTCGACCTCGTCGAGGGCGACCGCGAGCTCATGCTTAAGCACAATCTCCCCTGCATCGTGGTGGTGAGGCTGCGTTTCCGCGGGAAGCGCAGGGACTTCGCCGTGCCGCTGCATTCCAACATCGCCCCCAACGTGCCCAAAGACCAGTACTTTGCGTTGCCACCCCGCCCCACGACGCGCCCCGGCTGTCGCCACGGCATCCACTACATCAAGATGTTCCCCATAACCAAGTCCTACCAGCGTCGCTTCAGGACCGAGGGCTCGGCCTACTACGAGACGCTCCAGCGCATCATCGACGGCAACACCAAGCGCATCGTCTCCGAGTGCCAGGCGTACCTCGACCGCTACGAGCGCGAGGGAAGGCCCCGCTTCGCCGTCGACATCGACCGCATCGTGGGCCTGCTGGAGGGCGAGAAGTAGGGCACCTCGGCTCAATCCCGAGCCATGCGGAACCGCTTCACATTTTTGAACGCCGCGCGCCCCAAATACCCGAGAAACAGGCCATGAGGTGCGGCGGCGCACTCGTGCCTGCGCGCAGCCATCTCCATCAGCGTCTACGGTGCGCTACAACATCGCGGGCAAACCGCCTGACAAGCCGAGCTTTCTGATCGTTCCGTCTATGAGCTACGTTGCCGTGCGGGGCAAGGGCGATCCCAATGCCGAAGGCGGCGCGTCGCAGAACGCGTTGCCGATGCCCTATGGCGTCGCCTATACCATCAAGATGTCGAAAAACGGCCCGCGAGAGATCGAAGGCTATTTCGACTTCGTCGTGCCTCCGCTCGAGGGCTTCTGGTGGCAAGACCACACCGATGGCGGGATCGATTACGCGCGGAAGGACGACTTCAACCTCATCTCATGCATCCGCCTGCCCGATTTCGTCACTCGCGAGGACTTCGACTGGGCCGTCTCGGAAGCCGCTGCCAAGAAGAAGCTGGACTTCTCGTCGGTCGAGCTGCTGAGGGTCGACGAGGGTCTTTGCATTCAGCGCATGCATACCGGGCCTTACAACGACGAACCGGCGACCATAGACGCCATGCGCACATTTGCAGCGGAACGGGGCTACGCCCCCGACTTCTCCGAAGCCTGTCTGCATCACGAGATTTACCTCTCCGACCCGCGCAAGTGCGCGCCGGAGAAGCTCAAGACCGTGATCCGTCATCCCATAAAGTTGATTTAGCGAAGCGAGTGACGCCGATCGCTTCGGCTTTTGGGCGCTCGCCGTGGCGTGGGCGGCAGCGGGACGTGCCCTGCGACCGGTGGCGGAGGCCGAGGCGCGGGAGCGCGCGTTCGTTTGCACCGCCTCGCACGACCTCGTCACCCCGCTCATGGCGGTGACCGCGAACTACGACGTGCTTGAAGCGGAGGCATCCGATCAGACCGGCCTTGCGTCCTGGGTCGCCAACATCCGTGCAGCGGCGGACGAGATGGCGACTCGCATTGCTGACATGCTCATGCACATGGGCGGCGACTAGCCAGGGCGAGCCCTGCAACGGGCATTATTATCCGGGAAGCGTTTGATTGCGAGACACGCCGGTGTGAGGGCCTGAGTCGTCAGGCCCCGCACAGGGGGACCGCGATGGTGGCCACCGCGCCGCCCGAGGGGCTGTTGGCGAGCGAGACGGAACCCCCATGGGCGCTCGCGGCCTCGGAGGCGGCGTGGAGGCCAGATGCACTCCAATGTCAGGGAGATGAAGACCGTGGCGAGGACGCTCAGGAAGGAGCGGGAGGGCATCCTGAACTGGTGGAAGAGGGGCTCCACAAACTCGTTCCTGGAAGGGCTGAACCCCGTCGTCCAGTCGGTCCGCAGCGCTGCAAGGGGCTTCAGGAGCATCGCCTATTTCAGGACGATAATCTTCCTCCGGCTGGGCCGCCTGGACTTCACGGCCCAGAAGAAGCTGACATGCGCTACCCACTAGAAACGTCGAAGAGCCCATTTTTGGCCTTCGGTGGCAAATACGAGCGCTTGCCATAAAAATGAGCGACGTCTCTACCTGCAGCTTGCCAAAATCGACCTCCGATGGCAATGGTAAAAGTGCCATCGGAGGCCTGTTTTGGCGTTGGTTTTTGCCACTGGAGGTCGATTTTGGTTTTTAGGCGCCATCGGAGGCCGTTTTTGGCGCGGAGCCGGGCTTCTGCCTGTGTACGTGCGCGGGCACTGCGGGCTTTATCGCCTCCAGGAGCGGGCGATTTCCTGGTAGCGGCGCGCAGCGAGGCTGCCACGTTGCCAGATCAGGCGAAAGTCGTGCTCGACAAAGAAGTCGCTTGGGGTGATGTCGCGCAGCTCGCCCTGATCGAGCTCGCGCTCAACCGCTGCGCGGTACAAAAACGTAATGCCAGTCCCCGCCCGGACGCACAGCTTGATGGCGGGGATGCTGGCGACCTCGAACGTGCCTGCGAAGTCGTCAAGATCGAGGTCGCGCGCGGCGAGGTGCTTCTCTAGGATCTCGCGCGTGCCCGACCCCGCTTCGCGTAGGATGAGCCTGCGGTCGAGTAGGCTGGCCATGGATACCGGCTTATAGGACGCGTCGAACTCATCTGCGCTCCCAACAGCTACATAGCGCTCGCGCGATACCGGGGCGGAGTCGAAGAGGGCCCTGTTAAAGGATCCTTCTACCAAGGCGAAATCAATAGTACCGGCCTCCAGGCCTTCCACAAGCTCCTGCGTGTTGCCAACGCTCATCTGCACCATCTCGTCGGGATGTTTTGCCATATGGCGGGCGAGTACGCGGGGAATCCAATAGTCGCAGATGGTGCGCGTGCAGCCAAAACGCAGGGGAGCCTTGGCGGGCTGCTCCAGCGTTAGGGCTTTCGCTTGCGCCTTGAGCCTCGTCTCATCGTTCTCCATTGTTTCGAGCGCTCGAAACAGCATCGCCCCCGCTTGCGTGAGCTCGCCGCGCCGGCCGCCCTTGTGGAAGAGGGCGCACCCGTAATGCGCCTCGAGCTGCCGGATATGCTGCGATACGGCGGGCTGGGTGATATGGAGCTCCGCTGCCGCCTGCGTGAAGCTGCCCAGCCTGCAGACCGTCAAGAACGTATGGGTGCGGTAATCCAGCACGTTGACTCCTATGCTCAAGAATCATCTATAACATCGTCCATATATAACAAATACTTATAGAGTGATAACCAATAGGGTGAAAAGAATTATAAGCCAAGGTAGTACTATCGCTATGCATTCAATCTTGGCTGTTTGCCGAGAGAGATTTGGGTTTATGTCGTAGGCGGCGGAGCGGTTCCGCGCATGCAGGGACGGCGCGTATAGAGAGGAAGAAGATATGGCGGAAAGAACGTGGGACAAGGTTCAAGATAGCTGGAGGGGCGTGGCGCTATGCCTGCTTATCGCTCTGCCGGCATGGTTTTTGGGCAAGCGCTTCGACGTGATCGGCGGGCCGGTCTTCGCCATCCTCATCGGTATGGTGCTGGCGCTGTTTATTAAGGACGACGCGGCGTTGCCGTTTGCGCCCGGTATCAAGTTCACCTCTAAGAAGATCTTGCAGTACGCGGTTATCCTGTTGGGCTTTGGCCTCAACCTTTCCCAGATCGCGCGCGTGGGCGCCCGTTCGCTGCCCATTATCGTGGCGACTATCACCACGTCGCTGGTGATTTCTTTCGCCCTGCATCGCGCCCTCAAGATCCCCACCAAGATTTCCACTCTGGTGGGCGTGGGGTCGTCAATCTGCGGCGGCTCGGCAATCGCGGCGACCGCTCCGGTTATCGATGCGGACGATGAGGAGATCGCGCAGGCCATCAGCGTCATCTTCTTGTTCAACATCATCGCCGCGCTTATTTTCCCGGCTCTTGGCGGCATGCTTGGCCTTTCAAACGAGGGCTTTGGCCTGTTTGCCGGCACCGCCGTCAACGACACCTCGTCCGTAACCGCCGCCGCTGCCGCGTGGGACGGCATACACCCTGGCGCCAATACGTTGGACGAGGCGACCATTGTGAAGCTCACCCGCACGCTCGCCATCATCCCCATCACGCTGGCGCTGGCATTTTGGCAGGTTCACAAGGCCAAGCGCGCCGCCGCGAACGGCGAGGGCGGCGAAGCTGCGGGCACGTTCGATATCAAGAAGATCTTCCCCTTCTTTATCCTCTTCTTTGTGCTTGCCAGCGTGATCACCACGGTCTTCGCGCTACCTGCGGGCGTGACCGCGCCCATAAAGGAGCTCTCCAAGTTCTTCATTGTTATGGCTATGGCGGCGATTGGTTTCAACACCAATATAGTCAAGCTGGTTAAGACGGGCGGCAAACCCATCTTTATGGGTCTGTGCTGCTGGATCGGCATCGCTCTGGTGAGCCTGGGCATGCAGCATCTGCTTGGCATTTGGTAGGCTATTGTCTTTAAAAGGAAAAAAAGCATCGCGCGTTCTGCGCCTCGAAATCTCAGAAGGGGTTTCGAGGCGTTTTTTAGGGCGGCGGATTAGCATTCTGAGTGCAACGGCATGGGGCTTGCTCACGAGCGCGGCGCACTCCCGGGGGCTACGATGTTGGCTGTCTAGGTCAACGTCGGAGCGAGGGGACATGCGCCGCTACAGGCATCTTAGCGCCGAGGAGCGCGACAGGATAGCGGAGATGCACGCGAGGCATGAGGGGGTCTCGGCTATCGCCGCTGCGATAGGCAGGAACAAGTCCACGGTGAGCAGGGAGATCGCCAGGAACGGCCGGAACGGGCGCTACGGGGCCATCGCCGCCCAGTCGCGCTCCGACGCCCGCCGCAAGGCCTGCAGGCCCCGCAAGAGGCATCTCCGACCCGGCCCTCGCAGCCGAGGTGCGCAGGCGCATCGTCGACGACCGCCGGTCGCCCGAGCAGATAGACGGCAGGTCCCGCCTCGAGCGCGGCGGGCGCTGCGTCGTGAGCTTCTCCACCATCTACCGTGCCGTGAACGCCGCCCAGCCTGGACTCATCCGCATCGAGGCCGAC
>CABVDE010000055.1 GCA_902496945.1 uncultured Collinsella sp. | reverse complement strand
ACAGTCCTGCGCAAGACGAAGGCCACATTAAGTGGCCTTCTTTGCGTGCGGAACTCATTTTGAGCAAGCACCCGCCCCGCCGGGGCTCCCGGGTTCTGCAGCGACTCGGCCGTTCGGGTCAGGCGGGGCTGAATGGAATAGAGTGAATGGGCGCGCCGTTGGCGCGCCCATTGTTTTGAGGGGAACTCATTGAGAGGCAAGGCCCTGCGCCCGGCCCCTCGGTTCCGTGAAGACTCGGCCGTTCAGGTCAGGTGGGCTGATAGGAATAGAGTGAATGAGGGCGCCGTTGGCGCCCTCATTCTTTATGGATGTGACAAAGGGACTGTCCCTTTGTCACATTGTGAGAGTGACGGAAAAGTATTAGACCACAATCCGTGGGGGTGGGGGAGAGTCCTTCCCTTGCGCCGTGGGAGTGCGCCATGGCACAAGTGATCGCCGAAAACTGGGCGCTATGAGCCCGATAGTTTCCAAAAAGTTAACCTTTGTTGACCTTAATAGTTAGATAAACTAAACTCTTCCAAAAGTGTGCTCGAGCAAACTTATGTACTCGGGTGCTGAGGCACCGTGCCGCAGTTGTTGCGGAAAAGGGAGAGACAACATGAAGAAGTCGACGTTCAATACTCTACTTGTCGGTGGCGGTTTTCTGCTTGGTACGGCCGGCATCAAGCTGCTTACCAGCGCTCCGGTAAAGAACGCCTGCGTGCAGGGCATCGCGTGCGGTATGCGCGTCAAGAACTGCTATCAGGACATGGTCGAGCAGGCCAAGGCCAATGTCGATGACATGGTTGCCGAGGCTGCCTACATCACCCAGAGCGAGGCTGCTGCTGACGAGGCAGCCGAGTAACGCTCCCAGGCACAAACTGTGAGATTTTCGGTTATTAGCGAGATCCCCGGCAGGACCCGTCTTCAATTGGCGGGTCCTGTGCCAGAGAGCGATCTCGATGCACTTCTTAAGCTCAGCGGCGATATCGACGGCGTGCACAAGGTGCGCGTTTATGGCCGTATTGGCCAGATGGCGCTCGAATATGACGAGCAGTGTCGTGCGGGCGTTCTCGACGCCTTGGGTGCGCTCGATGCCCAGGCCATTGCTGACGCAAAGACGGGTTACGTGGTGCAGCTTGAGCCACGCAAGCACAAGCTCGTCATGGATCTTGCCACACTTATCGGCGCCCACTACGCGCGCCGTTGGTTTTTGCCCACGCCGCTGCGTGCCGTCTTTGTCGTGGCCGGTTACATGACCTTTTTGCGCGCCGCTCTCCACGAGCTCGCGCAACCGCGCCTGACCGTCCCCGTGCTCGACGCCTCGGCCATTGGCATCTCGTTTGTTAAGCGCGACGTCAATACCGCAGGCCAGACGATGTTCCTGCTCAACGTGGGCGAGCTGCTCGAGGACTACACCCGCGCCATGAGCGAAAACGAGCTCATCAACTCGTTGCTCGATGTGCCCGACAAAGCGCAAAAGGTCGTCGGCGACACCGAAGTGAGCGTTGCCGCCACCGAGCTTGAGCCCGGCGACTTGGTGGCCGTGCGCACCGGCATGTCTATCTGCATTGACGGCGTGGTCGAACAGGGGAGCGCCATGGTCAACCAGGCAACCCTGACCGGCGAGCCGCTTGCCGTCGAGCGCAGCGCGGGCGACGACGTGTTCGCCGGTACCGTCGTCGAGGATGGCAGCATCCTGGTGCGCGTGCGCGCCAACACGGCCCAGACCAAGCTTCGCTCGATCGTGTCGCTCGTGCAGGCGGCCGACTCGCTCAAGTCCGAGGGCCAGTCGCACATGGAGGACCTCGCCAACAAGATCGTTCCGTGGAACTTCCTGCTCGCGGGCCTGGTTGCGCTCACCACACGCAGCCTCATCAAGACCTCCGCGGCACTGATGGTCGACTACTCGTGCGCGCTCAAGCTCACGGGTTCGGTCGCTGTCATGACCGCCATGAGCTATGCCGCCAAGATGGGCGTGATGGTCAAGGGCGCCAAGTACTTTGAGTCGTTTGCCAAGGCCGATACCATTGTCTTTGATAAGACTGGCACGCTGACCGAGGCCCAGCCGCGTCTGACCTGTGTACTCACGACCGACGGCTGGAGCGAGGACGAGATTCTGCGCCTTTCTGCCTGCTTGGAGGAGCATTTTCCGCATCCGGTGGCGCGCGCCGTGGTCAACGCCGCCCGCGAGCGTGGGCTCGAGCATCGCGAACGCCACGCCGCCGTCGAGTACATCGTGGCACACGGCATCGCTTCGTCCATTGAGGGGCGTCGCGCAATCATCGGTTCGGCGCATTTTGTGTTTGAGGACGAGGGCGCACAGCTCGAGTCCGACATCAAGGAGCGCATCGAGTCCCAGATGCAGGGTCTGTCGCCGCTGTATCTGGCGGTCGACGGCAAGGTCGTCGGCGTGCTCGGTATCGAGGACCCGCTTAAGCCCGGAGTGCGCGAGGCCATTGCCGATCTGCATGCGCTGGGTGTCAAGCATGTCATCATGCTCACGGGCGATTCCGAGCGCACCGCCGCACGCATTGCGCGCGAGGCGGGCGTCGACGAGTTTAAGGCCGAGCTGCTGCCCGAGGACAAGTACGCCTACGTGGAGCAAATCAAGCGTGAGGGCCGTCACGTCGCCATGGTGGGCGACGGCGTCAACGATTCGCCTGCGCTCGGCTTGGCAGACGTGGGCCTGGCGATGGGTGGCGGAAGCGACATCGCCAAGGAGGTCGCCGATATCATCCTGACCGATACGGACCTTGCCGCGATCGTGCGACTGCGCCGCATGAGCCAGGGCCTCATCGACCGTCTGACGAGCTCCTACTCTAAGGTGATGCTCACCAACTCGGCTCTGCTGGCGCTGGGCATTACCGGCACGATTGCCCCGCAGGCGTCGTCGCTGCTGCACAACGGCTCGACCATCGCCTACAGTTTGGGCAACGCGAAGGCGTACCTGCGCTAGCGTTTTCGATTGAGCTTATGGCCTGCATTCGGGCGGTACCGCAGCCGTCAGGGTGCAGGCCTTCTTTACGCAAGCACGGCTTTGATAGCGGAGGCTTCGGCGAGCTTCTCGGCAGCCTTTTCATCGGAATCGTTTAGCGCTGCCAAGCTACGGTAGACCCACTCGTTGACCTGGGTGTTCTTGACACCTGCGGTCTGCATAAGGACGCCGACTTCGCGAATCACCGCGAACAGATCGGCCTTGGTGCCCGCGAGCTCAGTAAGTTCGATATTGTGGTAGGCGGTCACGCCGCGGTTCTCACTCACGTGGTCGATAAAGCCCTCGACAGTCTCAAGCTGCTGGGCGAGAGCTGCACCATCGTCAGCGTTCAGCGAGACAAGGGCGTTTGACACCGTGAGGGCGGGATGCCCGCAGGGGACAAAGCCCTCGATAACATCCATTGCCTCGGTGATGGTTGAGCCCAGGCCTGCGAGGGCATTGATGAGTTGCTGTTTGGAATCCATAACTGTCCTTTCGACTTGGCTGTTTTGCTTGGCGCCAATATACGTGACGTGTTCGGTAACAAAAATGCGAAGTCGTGCGCACATTGGGGTCTTCACAGCTCGTGCATAGAACAGCTGTCCGCTTTCAGAACGTGGTAAGATAACACTCTACAAGCGGGGCTCGCCTCGCGTGTTCCTTGAAAAGTCGACGGTTGTTGAGTGCTTGTGTGCCCAATAACATCCAGACTTTCCCGACATTCGGGGGCGACTGGTTTCGACACGATAGCTCTGAGAGAGGAAGCAAGCCGAGGTCTCCTCGCCTCGTTAAACAGGGGTACCGTCAAATTGAATTGACAACAACTCTTCTTATGAGCCTATGGCTCTCGCTGCTTAGTTTATAGCGGCACGTCAACCCGGTGATTTCCCCGACACCGGCGCGACGTCATGTTAGGGGAATGCTCCTGCGCACGTAATCGGTATGGCGCAGGCTAAGACCGAACCGGTTAGGACGCCGCGAGCGTGTCGCTGCGCGCAACGCGTCCGAGACAAAACCAGCGACTGAGCTTGGAGATGCCAATCAGGGGGCTTTCGTGGACCGGAGTTCGATTCTCCGCGCCTCCACCATAAGTAACAGGCAGGTATATAGTCATATCTACCTGCCTTTTTATTACTTATAGATACCGCGGAGAATCGAACTCTGTGCAGGGCGCGGGCGTAAAGAAAACGCGTAAGCGTTTTCAGCCCGCGGGCGAGGACGCCGGCAGGCGGCCGAAGCCGGTGCGGATTTGCGAAGCAAATACGCGGATTCTCCGCGCAAACTATCAACCCAAAACGGATGCGATGCCGATTAAGCTCCGGCTGCCCATGCCCCGCTTCAACGCAAGCCCCGCACCGCGGAGAATCGAACTCTGTGCAAGGCGCGGGCGTAAAGAAAACGCCACAGCAACGCAGAGTGGGACGCGTTTTCCCAATGGCGGCCCAGGCGGAAAGTCCATCCCGGAATCGCCCCTCAGAACGGGACGTGCTTTCCACCAGCCGCCCCCTCAACTCCAAAACCCATGCGCTCTCTATCCCAAAACTGGGTAGAAGAAGGCCAAAACGAAACAGCAGGAGGTCAACATGACGGCAGAAGATAAGGCAAAGAACGCCGGCAAGGTCGCGCTCGTCTTGGAGGGCGGCAGTTTTCGTGGGCAGTTTACAGCCGGCGTGCTCGACGTCCTCATGGAGGCCGGTGTCGTAATTCCAGCGGTGTACGGCGTCTCGGCCGGTGCGCTCAACGGCGTCAACTACAAGTCACACCAGATCGGCCGCACCAACCGAGTCAATTTGACCTTCTGCAACGACAGCCGCTACATGGGCGCTGTGTCGTTTGCGTCCACGGGCTCCATCGTGGGCTACGACTTTATTTTCAACGACGTTCAGGATCGTCTAGATCCCTTTGACAACGAGACGTTCGACGCCAGCCCCATCGAGATGTACGCCGTTGCGACGGACATGCTGTTTGGAACCGCTGCCTACCTGCCGGTCAAAAGCGCTGTGCTCGATCTCGACGCCGTACGCGCATCGACCTCGTTGCCGCTGGTGACGCCGCCGGTCGAGATTGACGGGCACAAATACGTCGACGGCGGCGTGGCCGATTCGGTTCCTATCGAGCATGTGCTCGAGGAGGCGGGCTTCGACCGTGCGGTCGTCATCGTCACACAGGACCGTTCGTATGAGAAGAAGCCCTACGAGTTTTTGCCGGCCGCGCGTGCGCGTTATGCCGACTACCCCTATCTGCTCGAGGCTATCGAGACGCGCCACGACCGTTACAACATCCAACGCATGCACCTGTGGAAGTATGAGCGCGAGGGTCGTGCGTTGGTCGTCGCTCCGCAAAAGCCGGTCGAGGTCGGCCATGTCGAACATGATCCGGGAAAGCTTCTGGACCTGTATATCCAGGGCCGTCAGGAGGCAAAGCGCCTGCTCGCGGAAATCCAAGAATTCGTTGAGCGCTAACGACGGCGAACCCTCAAAAAATGACAACAGCTAAAGAGCTGGAAAAATCACGGCTCGTGGATGACATGTGCAGAAACTCTGGTCGGACCCAAAATACCTGTTGACTCGGTCGGCGAGCGGGGTAATATGGACGGGTTACTTGCAGAGCCCCGTGAATCTCTGTAACAACACGTACTGTACATGGAGGAGTCTAAGTGATTTCGAAATCGACTCACTACGCCAAGCAGGGCGAGGTCCAGCGCAACTGGGTTCTCGTCGACGCCGATGGTGCTGTCCTGGGCCGTCTTGCCACTCAGATCGCAATGATCCTGCGCGGTAAGAACAAGCCCCAGTTCACGCCCAACAGCGACTGCGGCGACTTCGTTGTCGTCATCAACGCCGATAAGGTCCAGCTTACCGGTAACAAGGCCGACACGAAGACCTATTATCGCCACAGCGGCTACAACGGCGGCCTCAAGGCTGAGAGCTTCCGCCAGGCTATGGAGAAGCACCCGGAGAAGGTCATCGAGCGCGCCGTTCGCGGCATGCTGCCCAAGACCACCCTCGGCCGTGCCCAGATGACCAAGCTTAAGGTCTACGCTGGTGCCGAGCATCCGCACGCTGCCCAGAACCCCACGAAGATTGAGCTGGAGGCTTAAAGATGGCTGAGAACACCGTTGTCTACCAGGGTACCGGCCGTCGTAAGAACGCCGTCGCCCGCGTCCGTCTCGTCCCCGGCACCGGCAAGGTGACTGTCAACAAGCGTGACGCCGAGCAGTATTTCGGCCGTCATCAGCTCGTTGAGAACGCCCTTGCTCCCTTCAAGGTGACCGACACCGCCGGTCAGTTCGACGTTATCGCTTTGTGCGATGGCGGCGGCATCTCCGGTCAGTCCGGCGCTCTGCGCCTGGGCATCGCTCGCGCTCTTCTGAACGCTGGCGACTACCGTGCTGACCTCAAGAAGGCCGGTTTCCTTACGCGCGATGCTCGCGTGGTCGAGCGCAAGAAGTACGGCCTCAAGAAGGCCCGCCGCGCTCCCCAGTTCTCCAAGCGCTAAGGTTTTATCTCCTTTCGAGATACAATGTACAAGCGGGGCCTGCCGATTCCTCGGCGGGTCCCGCTTTTCTTTTTCGACTAGGGCGGGCGGTTGCATATCGCCTGCTAGGGAAGGAGCGATCCTATGCCCCAGAACATCTTCGGTACCGACGGCGTCCGTGGCGTCGCCAATGCTGATCTCTCGTGCGACCTCGCGTTTCGCCTGGGCCGCGCGGCGACCAAGTTCCTTGGTCCGGATATCTGCGTCGGCCGCGATACGCGTCTTTCGGGCACCATGCTCGAGAGCGCTCTGACCGCAGGCATCATGGCCGAGGGCGGCCGTCCGCACTGCTGCGGCGTCATCCCCACGCCGGCCGTGGCACTGCTTACCGTCCAGAACGAGCTCGATGGTGGTATCGTCATCTCCGCTTCGCACAATCCTCCGGAGTTCAATGGCATCAAGTTCTTTAGCCGCAAGGGCATGAAGCTTCCCGATGCCGTCGAGGAGGAGATCAGCGCTTGGGTCATGTCCGAGGAGACCATGGCTGCTGATACGCTGCCGACCGGCGCCGGCGTGGGCCACATTATCAAGATGAAGGACGCCCGTAAGGCATACGTCGACCACGCCATCGATACGCTCGACGGCCTGAGGCTCGACGGCCTGGTCGTTGCCGTCGACTGCGGCCACGGCGCTTCTTGCCAGACCACGCCTGCTGCACTCCAGCGCCTGGGCGCCACAGTGCACGCCATCAACACCGATTATTGTGGCACCGACATCAATGTCGAGTGTGGCTCCACGCACCTCGAGCCCCTGCGTGAGCTCGTGCTGCGTACCCATGCCGATATCGGTCTGGCCCACGACGGCGACGCCGACCGCGTGCTCTTTGTGGACAGCGAGGGCAACGAGATCGACGGCGACTACATCCTGGCCATCTGCGGTTCCGACCTCGCCGCTCGCGGCAAGCTCGCCAACTCCGAGATCGTCTCGACCGTCATGTGCAACCTGGGCTTCTCCATCGCTATGAAGGAGCAGGGCTTCGAGATGGTTCAGACCGCCGTGGGCGACCGCTACGTTCTGGAGCGCATGCTCGCGGACGGCGCCGTCATCGGCGGCGAGCAGTCCGGCCACATCATCTTCCTGGAGCACAACACCACCGGTGACGGCCTGGTGACGGCTCTGCAGCTGCTGGCCGTGCTCAAGCGCACCGGTCGTACCCTCACCGATCTTGCCGGCATCATGAAGAAGTACCCTCAGGTGCTCGTCAACGTGCATTCCGACAACAAGGCCGGTCTGGACGATTGCCAGCCCATCTGGGACGCCGTCGCTGCTGCCGAGAAGGAGCTTGACGGCCGCGGCCGCATTCTGGTGCGCCCGAGCGGTACCGAGCCGCTGGTCCGCGTGATGGCCGAGGCCGAGACGCACGAGCTGACCCAGCGCGTTGTCGACGACATCGTCGAGGTTGTCAAGCGCGAACTTCCCTAATGGTCAAAAACCGGTGCCAAGTGGTAAACTGTTAAAGCTATTTTGTTTGATTGGTGTGTCCTGGGGGGAGCATGTTCACTAAAGTCCTAAGGTCTTTTGGTATGCGTGGACGAGTCCTTACGCTTGATGCTCCCATCTCGGGTGATGTCATTCCGCTTTCGGAAGTTAACGACCAGACGTTTGCCACCGGACTTTTGGGTCAGGGCGTGGCGATTCAGCCCACCGGAACGCGAGTGATCGCACCGGCGGACGCCAAGGTCGAGGCTATTTTTCCCACGGGACACGCAGTTGCGCTTAACACGGTCGATGGCCTGGACGTGCTCATCCACGTTGGCTTGGACACCGTACAGCTCGAGGGTGAGCATTTTACCGTGCATGCGCAGGTGGGCGATATCGTCCACAAGGGCGATGTGCTCATTGAGTTCGATCGCGAGGCAATTGCTGCCGAGGGCTACGATGTGACGGTTCCCATCTTGGTGTGCAACTCCGTTGAGTTCTCGAGCATTAAGGGCTCCGTTGGCGAGCATGTCGAGGAGATGGACCAGCTCATCGTTGCTCGCGAGCGCTAGCAAGTGCACGTGGCCATTAGCCTACAATTCAAACACGTTTACGGAGGG
>CABVDE010000054.1 GCA_902496945.1 uncultured Collinsella sp. | reverse complement strand
GCGCCGAATGCTCGCCATCGAAATTTATCGATGGCCTATTTCAGACTGTAATGGGGTGCCTGGCTGTCGGCATCCGCATGCGGCGCCATTCGCTTTCCGTAGATATACTTCTACAGCTAATTTCATACCGCTTGCCGGAATGCGGACGCTGTCCTTGCGTATCGGGCGTACATTGAACGTGGTATTTCGCGTGAAACCACAAATCGGTTGTCGGTCCTGAACAAGGAGGCCCAGCATGACGCTTGCCAAACCCATCAATAAATACATCGACTATATCGACGCTCCCGAGGACACATTTGAGCAGTATGTCGAGAAGGCGCTAAAGTACAACTTCCGTTGTGTATTTGCGAACCTGCAGGAGTACGAGACGGGTCGCGCAATGCTCGAGGGCTCTGACATTATCCTTGCCGGTGCTATCGACTTTCCCCAGGGCACTATGACGCTTGAGGAGAAGCTTGCGAGGTTTGAGGAATACGCTGCGTGCGGCTTTACCGAGATTGACTACGTTTTGAATCAGGAGTCGGTCGAGAACCGCGATTTTGATGCCATCGAGCGCGAGATGACTGCCATTGCTGATTTTTGTCGCGCGCATGGCATCACTGAGAAGGTGATCGTCGAGATGTGCAAGCTGGACGGCGACGATGCCGCCAAGCACCGTGTGTGTGAGATTGCGCTGGAGGCTAAGCCGGGATTCCTTAAGACATCGACTGGCAGAAGCTTTGGCGGCGCTAAGCTCGAGGACGTGCGGCTGATGCACGAGGTGCTCGGCGATTCCGTGGCAATCAAGGCGGCGGGCGGTATCCATAATTACGAAGAGGCTTGCGCATTCATCGAGGCCGGCGCTAGCGCGTTGGGTGCATCGGCGGGCATTGCGATCGTCGAGGGTGCACCGACGGAGGAGCGTCGTTAGCAGGCGAATTTAACCTGAGCGATAAAGCTTCACGACCACGCGTCGTTCATGTTCGGGACAATATGACTTTTTACCCGTTGCAGACAGAGCTGCCGTGGGTGTTCTGTATGATGGCTCAGACAAGGTTGTTCAATGACAGGGAGGCACATATGGCAATTAAAGCCATCGCAATGGATATCGACGGTACGCTTACCAACGATCAGAAGGTGATCAGCCCGCGTACGCGCGAGAAGCTGCTCGCGGCACAGGAATCGGGCATTAAGCTCATCTTGGCTTCGGGTCGTCCCGCCTGGGGTCTTCGCGCCCTGGGTCAGGAACTCGATCTCCACAACCACGATGGCCTGCTGGTCGCCTTTAACGGTGCGCACGTGGTCGATGCCCAGACCGATGAGGTGCTGTTCGACCAGGCCATGCCGGTCGACGAATTGCATCGCCTAATTGACCATCTTCGCAGCTTTGACGTGATCCCTATGATTTCGCTCGGGCGTGACCTGCATGTAGAGGACTCGTATCGCTGCATGATTACGCTGCCGGACGGCTCGCAGAAGAATATCGTCAAATACGAGCGCGACGCCTGCGATCTTAAGATTCGCGAAGTCGAGAGCCTTCATGAGGTGGCGGATGCCTATCCGGTGGACAAGCTACTCACCGCGGGCGATCCGGCCTATCTGCAGGCGCATCACGAGGAGATGTACGCGCCCTTTACCCAGACGCTGTCGGGTATGTTTACGGCTGACTGGTATTTTGAATATACGGCGCCCGGCATCGACAAGGCTCGTGCGCTCGAGGGTGCCCTGCCCAAGCTCGGCATCGATGCCAGCGAGGTCGTATCGTTTGGCGACGGCCAGAACGACAAGTCCATGATTGAGTGGGCCGGCACCGGTGTTGCCATGGGCAACGCCGTCGATGAGGTTAAGGCTGTGGCCCAGATGGTGACCGCCAATAACAACGAAGACGGTATTGCGGTGGCGCTGGATAAGCTGCTGGGTTAGAATCGCCGATTAATGCATGGTTCGGGCGCCTGCTCGCGGGCGTCCTTTTGTTAGGGAGGGTGCCGTGTCCGCATTTCCGTTCGACGCCGTTATCTTTGACATGGATGGCGTCATCGTCGATACCGAGTATTACTACCTGGGGGAGACTGCCGCGTTTGCCAAGGAGCTTGGGTTGAACCTGACCCAAGAGGAGCTGAACGGGCAGATTGGCACCTCGCATCAGTTCTTCCTGCATATGCTGGTCGATTGGTTTGAACGCGCCGGTAAAGGGCACTTCACTGGCGAGGAAGCGTTGGCCCGTTGGGACGAGTGGGCGCATAAGCGTCCGCGTGACTACCAGGCTTTGATTAACCCGGGCGCTGTGGATACGATTCGAGAGTTGCCGCGCCGCGGCGTTCGCGTGGCGCTGGCGAGTTCGTCTCCCATGGACAGCATCGAGGAAGTGCTCGATGCATGCGGGCTGTCGGATGCCTTTGAGTATGTGGTGAGCGGCGAACAGTTTAAGGAGAGCAAGCCCGAGCCCGACATCTACCTGCATGCGCTGGATCTGTTGGGGCTGCCTGCGGACCGTTGCTGCTGTGTTGAGGATTCGGTGCCTGGTATCACTGCCGGCAAACGCGCGGGGTTAACGGTGATTGCCAAGCGCGAGGAGCGCTTTGGCTTTAGCCAGGATGCCGCGGACAAGATTATCGACCAGCTGCCGGAACTGCTGGAGCTTGCGTAGGACTTGGACGGCACGTCTACCGTCATAATGGTATCGTTGTCGTCTTTTTGCATACAGGGGTTAGCGAAGGCCAAAAATAGAGTGCGCATTTGCTAAAACTGCCGATTCGATGCGCTTTGCGTCACAATTTTTGAGCGAGGCGATGCGCATCGAGGTCCTTGTGAGCGATTTGATGAGCGACTGCGCGCTTGTTTCTGTGTTTGCTTCGGCTGGGGCGTCGGTTTCAAGCAGTAGACGATTGAGCGGAATCTGTCGTGCGTATTCGCGACCGCGCTTGGTGGCGAGCATACGATCGTTCACGGAAAAATAGCAGCTCGCATTACGCGTGCGGGCGAGTTCGTCCGAAGTGCCGCTAAACCAGTGGAAGATGATAGCGGGGGAGTCGGGGTTTGGGATGAGTAGTCCATGCGATTCGAGGACGTCCAGTACGGCTCCTGCCGAACGAACGGCGTGAATCGATATTACGCGCCCGGCAAGAGGACACTGCACGAGCGCATCGCAGAGCCGGTCAAGTGCCTGTATTTGCAGCGGTTCGCTTCCGGCAAAGCGCGCGGAAAAGTCGAGTCCGACTTCGCCGATATAGCGCTCTTGGGCAGCAACTTTGCAAAGCAGATTGACTTCGGCAGGACCGCAGCGGCCGTCGGCGAGCCACCAGGGATGGAGGCCAACGCCCGCGATAATGTTTGGGTAACGGCTGGCCCGCTTTTTTGCTGCCGCGAAGTCGCGTGGGTCGACCCCGCAATCAAAGACCCCCAGCCCTATAGCCGCAGTTTCGTCGGCAACAGCATTCGGGTAAGCCATCAAATCAAGATGGCAGTGTGCATCAAATAACCGGGGCTCCATCTCGGCGCACTCCGCTAGTCCAGGCGCTGACCATCGGCGCGCACGTGCTCGGTGCCGCGCCCACTGATCTGGCGGATAACCTCGCCGGCAATCATCTGACCCATGATGGGCGGCATAAAGCTGGCGGTTCCCAGCTCGGTACGCTCATGGATGTTGGAAGGGTCGCGGGGCTGTGTCTTAACCGATTCCTCGCAGCTAAACAATACATGTAGGCTCTTGATTCCGCGCTTCTTACATTCTTTGCGCATAATGCGGCTCATGGGGTCACGTACCGTATCGAAGATGTCGGCAAAGCGGAGGCACTCGGGATGGAGCTTGTTGGCCCCGCCCATGGAGCTAACCAAACGAATGTCGTGGTCCTGAGCATATTTGGCAATGGTGAGCTTGGCCGAGATGGTGTCGATGGCGTCGACGACGTAGTCGAGCTTGCCGCCCGTCTGCTCAAAAACGCTCGCAAAGAACTCGTCGATGTTGTCGCTCAACAGGTATTCGGTGCGCTTGATAACGGTGGCGGCGGGATTAATATCGCGAATCATGGCTTCCATCACGTCTACCTTGCGCTTGCCGACGGTGCTGTGGAAGGCGATGGCCTGGCGATTGATATTGCTGGGCGCGATGATGTCCTTGTCCAGAATGACGAAATGGCCAATGCCGCCGCGGGCGAGTGCCTCGCAGCAGTTGGAGCCCACACCTCCGCAGCCGAGTACCAGCACCGTGGCATCGGCGAGCTTGTCGAGTGCCTCGCGGCCCATGATGATTTCGAGCTTGGTATCGCGCGTCTCGACGAGTGCAGCAGTTTCGGTCATAGACATCCTCCGATGGGGAAGCGAATCGTGTTTTAGCTATCGCCATTATAGGTATTATCGCGATTCCATTTGAGCCCTAGGGGCTTGTTGAAATGAGGCAGGGATTCGCATAAGATGAAGCAGATGGCACCCGTTGCCGCGGGTTGGCCAACTCCCAAACACGTTTGTAGCGTGAGAAGTGGCCGTCTTCGCATTACGCGGGGGCGGCTATTTCATTCGACCTCCAATGTGGATGCCGAGCTCCACAGCCGCGATTACAAGCAACAACAACGTCAGGACATCGTTAATACTCATAGTCCATCTCCTTCTCGGGTAGAGGGAGCTGGCCCATCTGCTTCAACTTCCATTGTAGCTAAACACGAACGAATGTTCTATAGATGCTACGGAATTAGACAATTAGACAAGCATCTAAATATCGAGTATAGTGTGCGCGTCGTGAAAGATAGTGAGAGGAGGTTCTATGCCGGGAGAGGGATTTAAGGCGCTGGCGGATCCAACGCGGCGGCGCATTTTGGAGCTGCTGCGCGAGGGCAACCGCACGGCAGGGGAGCTTGCCGAGCATTTTGACATCAGCAAGCCGTCCCTCAGCCATCATTTGGCAACGCTCAAAAACGCCGGGTTGGTGACCGATGAGCGCCATGGTCAAAACATCGTATACAGCTTAAACACCACCGTCATGCAGGACTTGATCGGTTGGTTTATGGGCTTTACAAACACTGAAGGTGATGAGGATGAATAACGAAAACAAGGGCATTCACGCCACGGGGGTATCGTCGCGCGTGTGGATTGCGCTGGTCGCTCTATGTGTCGCCAATGTCGCAGCGCATCTGATAGTGATGCCGAGCTTGCCTGCGCAGATTCCCACGCACTGGGGCGCGAACGGCGCCGTCGACGGTTGGGGCCCTAGCTGGATGGCCTCCGCGCTCGGCGTGCTGCCTCTGGCGCTTCTCGCAATGTTCTGCGTGGTGCCGCGCATCGATCCCAAAGGTGAGGCATATCGAACCTCCGGCAAGTTCTATCAGGGCTTCGTAATCGCCTTCACCTTGTTCATGTGTGCCATAAGCTGGTTGGGTGAGCTTACGGCCTGGGGCGTGGTGCCGGCGGTCGGTTCGGTCAACGTGCTGATTTCCGGTGCTATTGGTTTGCTGTTCATCGGCGTAGGCAACTACTTGCCGCGTGTGAAGCAGAACTATACGCTCGGTATCAAGACGCCCTGGGCGCTTGCCGATCCCGAGAACTGGCGCCGTACGCAGCGCTTTGGCGGTGCCTGCTTTATGGTGCTGGGCATTGGCCTCATCGTAATGGGCGTGGCGGGTAGCGTGCTTTCGAGTGAAGTCGTCGCCGCGGTGATTGCGGTGCTGGCGTTTGGTTCGGCTGGAGCTGCCTACGTCTATTCGTATCTGCTGTGGCGCAAATCGCAGCGAGCCGTTCGCTAAGGTTGCGGAAAACTAGCGTACGCAGTTCATAGTGTGTTCCGGGGGACTTTTCCCAGGTAGTATTAGGGGGTGTGGGCAACCATGCCCCTTTTTCGTTAAATTTCAGAGCTGGTTACCTCGTTTCGTTTCCACTAAAACGAAAACAAGAATAGGGAAACAGCAGGTAGAAAGGATAAAACAGGCAAATGGCAGAGTTTATCTACCAGATGTATCAGGCTCGTAAGGCCCATGGCGACAAGGTGATCCTTGACGACGTGACTCTGAGCTTCTATCCCGGTGCCAAGATCGGCGTCGTGGGCCCCAACGGTATGGGCAAGTCGACCCTGCTCAAGATCATGGCCGGTATCGAGGAGGTCTCCAACGGCGATGCCAGGCTCACTCCCGGCTACACCGTGGGCATCCTGCAGCAGGAGCCGCCGCTCGACGACGACAAGACCGTCATCGAGAACGTACGCATGGCGTTTGGCGATATGATCGCCAAGGTCGATCGCTTCAACAAGATCGGTGAGGAGATGTGCGACCCGGATTGCGACATGGACGCCCTCATGGCCGAGATGGGCAAGCTCCAGGACGAGATTGACGCCGCCGACGGTTGGGATATCGATTCCAAGCTCGGCCAGGCCATGGACGCCCTGCAGCTGCCCGATTCCGACATGCCGGTCAACGTGCTTTCCGGCGGCGAGCGCCGTCGCGTGGCCCTGTGCAAGCTGCTGCTCGAGGCCCCCGACCTGCTGCTGCTCGACGAGCCCACGAACCACCTGGACGCCGAGTCGATCCTGTGGCTCGAGCACTTCCTGCACAACTACCAGGGCGCCGTCCTGGCCGTCACGCACGACCGTTACTTCTTGGACAACGTCGCCGAGTGGATCTGCGAGGTCGACCGCGGTCACCTCTATCCCTACAAGGGCAACTACTCCACGTATCTGGAGACCAAGGCCGCCCGTATCGAGGCTCAGGGTAACCGCGATGCCAAGCTCGCTAAGCGCATGGAGGCCGAGCTCGAGTGGGTACGCAGCTCGCCCAAGGCCCGTCAGGCCAAGAACAAGGCCCGTCTGGCCCGCTATGAGGAGATGGAGGCCGAGGCCCGCGCAAGCCAGAAGCTCGACTGGACCGACATCCGTATCCCCGTCGGCCCGCGTCTGGGTAACAAGGTCCTGGAAGCCCATCACCTGCACAAGGAGTTCGACGGTCGCGTGCTTATCGACGACCTTTCGTTTACCCTGCCGCGCAACGGCATCGTCGGGGTGATCGGCCCCAACGGTGTCGGTAAGACCACGCTGTTCAAGACCATCGTTGGTCTGGAGCCGCTGACCTCGGGTGAGCTCGAGGTAGGCGAGACCGTCAAGATCTCCTACGTCGACCAGAACCGTTCCGGCATCGATCCCGACAAGAATCTGTGGGAGGTCGTCTCGGACGGCCTGGACCACATGATGGTCGGCGAGACCGAGGTCCCGAGCCGCGCCTATGTTGCAAGCTTTGGCTTTAAGGGCCAGGACCAGCAGAAGCGTGCCGGCGTGCTCTCCGGTGGCGAGCGCAACCGGCTGAACTTGGCGCTCACGCTCAAACAGGGCGGCAACCTGCTGCTTCTCGACGAGCCTACGAACGACCTCGACGTCGAGACCCTGTCCTCGCTCGAGGCGGCGCTGCTCGAGTTCCCGGGCTGCTCGGTGGTAATTAGCCACGACCGTATGTTCCTGGACCGTGTTGCCACGCATATCCTGGCATGGGAGGGCACCGACGAGAACCCGGGTAACTGGTACTGGTTCGAGGGCAACTTCGAGGCCTATCAGGCCAACCGCATCGAGCGCCTGGGCGAGGACGCAGCTCAGCCGCATCGTATCCACCGCAAATTGACGCGAGACTAGATTGTTACGCGGTTCTGGGGTTACGCGGTTTTCCAAACCGCGTAACTGCTCGACGCTGCGTGGGCCGCAAGCACCCCATCTTGCCGTTCAAACCGTCGCTCGCGTACCGAAGTACGCGTCGCTCCTCTTTCACGGCAACCTGGGGCACTTGCGACCCGCTCGCTGTCGGTTACGCAACATCGATGAATGAGCAATATCAATAAACGTGTAATGAAAACGGCTCAAATACGGGTTTGGATTTGAGCCGTTTGTCGTTACTGTTTGGGTTCTTCGACCTTGTCAATGGTCCAGGTGGCGCCGAGGCCGCCGGTGGTGTTGCGGCGGATGCGTACGGTGACTTCGCGTCGCTCGCCGGCTTGCGTGTAGCGCAACGGGAAGCTCGCACGGTTACGTGCGACGTCGATGGTGCCGCGCTCGCGAGCGATCCAGTAGTACTCGCCGACGATGCCGAGCGTGTCGGCGCCGTAGGGGAGATAGGTCGACAGCTGGTGCAGGAGCGGGCCGGGGCAGAAGATCTCGGTCGCAAAGTCAACGGGGAAGTCCTCGGGGATGGCGGGCGCTACGGGCGCGGGGGCCGAAGCCGGTGCAGGTGCGGGAATCTGGTCACAAGCGGGTGCGGATGCGGACCCGGTGACAGGTGCGGACTCGGGCGCCGCTTCAGGCTTAACTACTGAATCTGCCGGTTCCACGGTAGCGGGCGCGTCCGTGGTCTCGGTTTTAGCATCGACCTGAGGGGTGTCTTCTGCCTCGAAAGGCAGCTTTGCCTCGACCGGCGTGGAAGCCATGGTGGTGATGCCAGCGTTGGCGTTCTCGGGGTCGTAGACCACGGTGAGCGAGATGGCGGGCTGTGGCACTTCGGGTTCCGGCTTTGACTCGGGCGCGTCCTGCTCTACGGTTTCTTCGGCCTGGTCGTCCTCGCCGCCGTCGCCAAAGACATCGCTGTTCTGGAAGGCGGGCGCCACAGGTTGATCGGCGGGTTCCTCAGCCGCCGACGCGGAGGTCTCGTTTGCTTCCTCGGTGGAATCGGTATTCTGCTCGGTAGCAGTTTCCTGTTCGGGGGCAGCTTCAGGACTGACTGCCGGGACGGTCGCAGTCTCAACTTCGACCGTCGCCTCAACGACAGTTTCGGCCCCTGTCTCAGGCTCCGGCACGGCTTCGACCTCGGGCTCAGGACGTTTAACGTGCTTGGGGCGCACGGCCTTGAGGTCCTTCTCGCCGCGTTTCTTCTTCTTGTAGGATTGCTTGGCGCCCTTGGCGGCTTTGGGCTTATCCTCGCCCTTGGCAAGGGCGGCGTCCCAGGCCTCGTTGGCGATGACGGTGGCATACAGGCGCCCGCCCTTAAAGACGGTCAGCTTAATGCAGTCGTCGAGCTCCTCGAGCAATTCACGCGTGGACTCAAAGCCTAGGTCGCAGGCGGCCATGTCGCCGGCGGTGAGTGCCTCCTCGACCTGTGTCATAAACGTCTGCTTGCCGCATCCAATCGCATCGCGCAGCAGGCGATACAGATAGATGTGGTTGCCCAGCGAAAGCGTGGGCTTAACTATTGTCTTGCTCATGGCAAATCTCCTCTTAACATACGAAAGCATCTTACCATCGCACAGGGCCTGCCATGACGGCGCCCAAGGCAAACGGGCACGAACCGTTACCGATTCGCGCCCGTTATGCAGGTCGTCTATCTGTGGGGCGGAGCGCCTAGTTGCCCGATGCCGTGCCTTGGCTTGAGCTGTCAGAGGTCGTACCGGATGCAGAGTCGCTTGAGCTGCTGGTGTTGCTGCTGTCGGTCGTGCCCGTTCCCGACGTGGTGTCGCTCGTCTGGTCGCCCGTGCTCGGCTGTGAACCGTCGGTCGTTTGGTTTGAATCGGTTGTGCTGGACTGCGTGCCGCTGCTGGCCGTAGAGGAATCAGCGCCCTGTGATTGGTCTTGGGTGTTCGAGGACGAATTGGCAGAGGTAGAGCCATCTTGTGTCTTATCAGTCTGTGTCTGCTGGTCCTGCGACTGGGTGTTGCCATTTGCATCGCTCTCGGTCGTGCGCGACGACAGGATCGGCTCGGGGCGTGCGCCC
>CABVDE010000053.1 GCA_902496945.1 uncultured Collinsella sp. | reverse complement strand
TGAGAATGCCCGACTTGGACGCCTTGCCGCCCGAAATACTCGGGCGCCCGTAAGCTTGCTATGTGTTGGCTCGCCGGATCGTTGGCTCTTAGACGAGCTTGATCTTCTCGATGTCCTTGCGCGAGGACTTGCGATACAGCGAGAACTTGCGGCCGATGACCTGGACGACCTCGGCGTGGCAGCGCTCGGCGAGCTCCTCGGCGGCCTCGCGGGCGGAAAGGCTGGAGCCATCGAGCACGGAGCACTTAACGAGCTCGTGTTTCTCCAGATAGGCGACCGTCTGCTCGACGGTGCCCTCGTTGACGTCGGACTTGCCGATGATGATGGCGGGGTTGAGGTGATGGGCCATGCTGCGAAGCTGCTTGACCTGTGCTCCTGTCAGTGCCATGGGTTCTCGCTTTCTATGTATGGGGCGCCCCGCGATGGGGCCTCAATCTACGTGAGCTGTCCCACGATAGCTCAGGAACGGCACGGTGTGGAGCGTGTTTGCCCAGTTCAAAAAGAATGCGGATGCCGAGTGAGTGGGCGGTGCGGGCTGTGAGAGGGCTACGAGCGGGGTGCAGAGACCGGCTCCCACGCAATAAACGCCCAGCGAACCTTACGGATATGATCGAGCATATAGCGCCCCTGCGGCACGCCCTTGGATCCCGGCTCACCGGCATGGGGATTCTCAATCATATGCCGGGCGATGTAATCGCGCAGGCGCCAATGGCGTTTATCAAGTGTAGATCATAACGAGGACTGGAGTTGGCGACCATCGTGACAGCACAACGCCGACGAGCCGTACGATCAAGCTTGGCAAGCGCGCCTTTTAGATTGGTCGTCGTAACCGACCGACTGGCAAAGGCAACATCCACCGCTTTCGCGACCGGCCCAACCAAATCCCAATCATTATCCCAGGCAAGTTCAATCGGCGTAATACAATCCTCGAGCCCATAGTACTCAATGCCGGCGTCAAGGGTGCCCAGCATGGCGGGGGAGAAATCAGCAACAATTACAGGATGTCCAGCCTGAGCAAGCGGAATAGCAATCGACCCAGCCCCACATCCCATATCCAGCACGGATTCACCAGACTTTAACGCCAACAGCTTTATAAAATCCCGGGCATACGGAGCAGTCTCAAGCGGCCGAAAATGCCGAGCCCTTTATCCCACTCTAAAGAGTCATCAGCCCGCCGCCGAGCAGCTTGCATCCGCATCCATTCATCATTCCAATCAGTAGAAAGCAGCTCAGAGTGAGCGTCCCCATCAGCCACGGGCCATCCCCCTCACAACAAAAAAGCGACTCCTTCCAAAAGAAGAGCCGCAACAAGAATATCTCAGAAAAAGAACTGTTCCAACGCCAAACCGAAGTCACAACCAAGGCGGGCAGGAGCGAAGCAACTGCCACCGGGACAGAACCCAACCGAGGTCCCGATGTGCGGGAGCCCCGGGGGAGGGCAAATATATAAGGTCGATCGCGAGTTCCGCACGAGCCGGAGAGCACTTAATGTGCTCTCCGTGCGAGTCAGGACTGTCCGAGCAGGCGACCTTATATATTTGCCCTCCCCCGGGGCTCCTCGCCAGTCCCCCTCAGCTAGTTCTTCAGCGAGTTCAGCGGTGCCGGGAAGCGTCCACCGCGGTGGGCAAGCACGGTGCCGGCGTTGGGGTTCACCGGCATGATGGGTGCACGGCCGAACAGGCCGCCGTACTCGACGCAGTCGCCCACGCCCTTGCCGATGGCGGGGATCACGCGGACCGCCGTGGTCTTGTTGTTGATGACGCCGATGGCCATCTCGTCGGCGATGATGCCGGCGATGGTCTCGACCGGAGTGTCGCCGGGGATAGCGATCATGTCCAGGCCGACGGAGCACACGCAGGTCATGGCCTCGAGCTTCTCGAGCGAAAGCGCACCAGCCTCGACGGCGGCAATCATGCCGGCGTCCTCGGACACGGGGATAAAGGCGCCCGAGAGACCGCCGACGCTGGAGCTGGCCATAACGCCGCCCTTCTTGACGGCATCGTTGAGCATGGCGAGCGCGCAGGTCGTGCCCGGGCCACCGCAGGTGCCCACGCCGATGATCTCGAGGATGCGGGCAACGGAGTCGCCAATGGCAGGCGTGGGAGCCAGCGACAGGTCGACAATGCCCTTCTCGACACCCAGACGGCGGGCGGCCTCGCGGCTCATGAGCTCGCCGGCGCGGGTGATCTTAAAGGCGGTCTGCTTGATCTTCTCGGCGACTTCCATCATCGAGGCGGAGTCGGGGAGCGTCTCCAGGGCAGCAGCCATAACGCCGGGGCCCGAGACACCAACGTTGATGACGGCGTCGGCCTCGCCACCGCCGTGGACGGCGCCCGCCATAAACGGGGAGTCCTCGACCATATTGGCAAAGCAGACAAACTTGGAAGCGCCGACGGAATCCTGGTCGGCCGTGAGCTTGGCGGCGTCGATGATGGTCTGGGCGGCCATGAGCACGGCGTCCATGTTGATGCCGGCACGCAGGCTGGCGACATTGACGCTGGAGCAGACGCGGCTCGTGGTGGCGAGCGCCTGCGGAATGGACTGGATAACGCGACGGTCGGCGTCGCCGATGCCCTTCTGGACGAGCGCGGAGAAGCCGCCCAGGTAGTCGATGCCGAGGGTCTCGGCCGCGCGGTCGAGGGCGTGCGCGATGGGGGTGAGGTCCTCATCCTTGCAGCATGCGGCGATTTGCGCCACCGGGGTGACGGAAACGCGCTTGTTGACGATGGGGATACCGTACTCGCGCTCGAGGTTCTCGGCGGTCTCGACCAGGTGCTCCGCCGTGTGCGTCACGTGGTCGTAGATCTTCGTGCACATGCGGTCGAGGTTCTCGTCACCGCAACCCATGAGCGAGACACCCATGGTGATGGTCCTGATGTCGAGGTTCTGCTCCTCAACCATGCCGCGGGTTTCCGCGATTTCTGCAGGCGTGATCGCCATCCTTGCGCTCCTATCTGCCAAAACGAGCATAGTCCCATCTATTCTAACGTGCCGCACGCGTCTCGTGGCGCGTACGGCACGTTTTGGTGCTCGGTTGTTTCCGTTGTGTTACCGGCCAAAGACCTCTTCGGCGATGCGTGCGCTCTCGGCGGCGTCCTTGGCGTAGTAGTCCGCGCCGATCTGCTTGGCGTATTCGGGGGTGAGCACGGCACCACCCACGATGATCTTGACGCCCGGAACCTCGGCATGGAGCAGCTTGATGGTCTCCTCCATGGCGACAACGGTGGTGGTCATAAGCGCCGAGAGGCCGACGAGTTTGATATCGCGCTCCTTGACGGTCTTGAGCACCTCTTGCGGATCGACATCACGACCCAGGTCAAAGACGGTGTAGCCGTAGTTATCGAGCAGCATCTTGACGATGTTCTTGCCAATATCGTGAATGTCGCCCTTGACGGTGGCCACGCAAATCTTGCCCTTGTCGGCAATCTCGCCGGCGGGCATCAGACGCTTGATGGTATCGAAGCCCACGCGCGCGGCCTCGGCCGAGGCCATAAGCTGCGGCAGGAAAAACTTGCCCTGGTCAAAGAGGACACCGACCTCGTCGAGGGCGGGGATAAAGTGGCTGTTGATGAGGTCCATGGCGTCGTGGTCGGCCAGCAGGCGCTCGGTCTCGGCCGCGATTTCGCCCTTTCGGCCCGAAACGACCATGTGGCGGATGGGGTCGTCATCAGCGCTGGTGGCGGTGTCTGCGGCGGGCGCGGCATCGCTCGATGCTGCCTGAGCGGCTGCCGGGTTCGCGGCGATCTTATACGGATCGGTCCAGCCGGCGTAGCGCTCGATGTATCCGGTCGAGCCCTCGTCCTCAACGCTCAACACGCGATAGCTGTAGACGGTGTCCATAAAGCGCTTGGAACCCGGGTTCATGATGGGGGCGTCCAGGCCCGCGCCAAAGGCAGCGGCCAAAAAGACCGAGCCCAGCAGCGGACGGGCGGGCAGGCCAAAGCTGATGTTCGACACGCCGAGTGCGCATTTGACGCCCAGACGCTCCTTGCACAGAGACATGGCACGCAGGATCTGCTCGGCCTGGCGCTGGTTGGTCGAGGCGGTCATGACCAGGCAGTCGATGAGGATGCGGTCCGGGCCGATGCCGTAGCGGGCGGCCTCGGTCACGATGCGCTCGGCGATGGCAAAGCGGGCCTCGGCGGTATCGGGGATGCCGCCCTCGTCGAGCGTGAGGCCGACGACGTTGGTGCCGTAGTGGGCAACCAGCGGGAAGATCTCGTCCATGATCTGCTGTTTACCATTGACTGAGTTGATGATGGGCTTGCCGGCATAGCGACGTACGGCGGCCTCGACGGCGGCGGGGTCGGTGGAGTCGATCTGCAGCGGCAGCAGCGTGGAGCCCTGGAGCTGCTCGGTCGCCTGTTGGATAATCTTGACCTCGTCGATTTCGGGCAGGCCCACGTTAACGTCCAGGATGTCGGCGCCCTGCTCCTGCTGGCTGATGCCCTGGCTCACGACGTAATCCAGGTCGCCGTCGCGCAGGGCCTGCTGCAGACGCTTCTTGCCGGTGGGGTTGATGCGCTCGCCGATGACGGCAATCTTGTGGCCGTCGCAGGGAAGGTCCACAACCGTTTGGGCGCTCGTGACTGACATGCTGGGCTTGCGGTGACGCGGGCTGGGCGTGTGGTTATCGATAAGCGTGCGCAGCGCCGCCATGTGCACCGGCGTGGTGCCGCAACAGCCACCGACAACACTCACGCCGTCCTCGATCATGCCGGCGACGGCCTCGGCGTACTCGGGCGCCTGGATATCAAAGACGGTGTTGCCGTCGTCGTCCACGTGGGGGAGCCCGGCGTTTGCCTGCACCATGATGGGCTTGTCGGTAACGGTGAGCATGCGCGCGGCGAGTTCTCGGAGCTCAACCGGGCCCTGGCTGCAGTTGATGCCCAGGACATCGGCGCCGATGGCATCGAGGGTGATGGCGGCGACCTCGGGGCTCGTGCCCAAGAAGGTGCGGCCGTCTTCCTCAAAGGTCATGGTGGCAAAGACGGGCAGGTCGGAGTTCTCGCGGCAGGCGAGGACCGCCGCCTTGATCTCGGTTAGGTCGGTCATGGTCTCGATAATAAAGAGGTCCACACCCGCAGCGACGCCGGCGCGCACCTCCTCGGCAAAGAGGTCGTAGGCCTCGTCAAAGCTGAGGGTGCCTAAGGGACGAAGCAGCGCGCCGATAGGGCCGATATCGCCAGCGACGTAGCGGGCGCCGGCCTCGCGGGCGCAGGCGACAGCCGCGGCAAAGACGTCTGCCACGGTGGCAGCACCGTCGAGCTTGTGGGCGTTGGCGCCAAAGGTGTTGGCGGTGATCACGTCACAGCCAGCCTCGACATATTGACGCTGGATATCGGTGATGACTTGGGGCTCCTCAAAGTTGAGCAACTCGGGCAGGGCGCCGGCCTTCATGCCAGCGGCCTGCAACATGGTGCCCATGCCGCCGTCAAACAGCAGGTGCCCTGCGCCCTCGACGGCTGCACGCAGGCGATCGTCCTTGATGTTCAGGTCGTCGATTGTGCGCGTCTTGTACGTGGCGCCGTTACAACGCGCAGTATTGACGGGCGCTGCCAGCGCAGTGCCATCGGAATCATGGGTGATAAGCGGACTAAACATCGGGGCTCCTAGCGGCTGGAATAGCAGGTGGTATGGGCGGCGCGGAAGCGGCAGTGCTCACGCATGCGGCAGATATTGCAGGTGGGGCGGCTCTGGGCGTCGTGGACTTCGCCGTCGAACAGACCAATCACCGCGGTCACACTCTTGGTGGGCATGAGCAGGCTGGTGGGTGTGACGGTAAGACCGATGAGCCGCGTGGCATTGAGCGCGTCGACGATCGAGCGCTGCGCCGAGAGCGGGCAGTCGCCATAGCCGGGGCTAAAGCGCCAGTTGCCGGCGAGCCCATGCGCGGCGGCGTCCGCCTTGACCTGCTGGTCCATCTGCTCAACGGCAGCTTCCACATAGGCCGAGCACGCGGCGTCGAGCACGGCGCCCTCCAGTGGCTGTTGGGCTCCCGTGGTGCGCAGACGGCGCTCGGCACCCATGCCGAGGGTACAGGCCATGAGCGCTGCCATGCGGGCGTCCTTAAGATGGCGGTAGATATCGCGACCCCGCAGCTCAACATTGGTGCCAGCCAGGCGAATGCAAGGCTCGCCCTGCTCATCGACGCCCGTGGCATCGACGGCAAAGACGCGACGCACGCCACGGGGCTCAATGTCTAACTCCAAGCGCTCGACGACGAGCTCAATACGTTGTGACAGCTCAGGCTCAATCTGCTGACCGCCGTAGCCCAAGTAACGCAGCATCTCGGCGCGGTCGACGCGGGGGTGGTGGGCAGCATCGACACGGTAAAGCGCCGGCGACGCAAGGTCGGCCGGCACTTCGACAGCGGTTGTATCGATGTGCGGTTTTTCCATTACCCCAGGTGCTCCATAATGGTCGCGGCGATTGCAGGACGGTTCATAGTGTACAGGTGCAGGCCGTCGGCGCCGTGCTCCTTAAGGTCGCAAAGCTGGCGGGCGGCATAATCTACACCGGCTGCCTGCAGGCTCTCGGGGTCGTTCTCGTACTTGGCGAGGATCTTGATAACGGGGGAGGGCAGCGACGCGCCGCACATAAAGACCATGCGGCTGATCTGCGACTTGCCCATAAACGGCATGATGCCCGCGGTGATGGGCGCGGTGATGCCGGCCTTGTCGGCAAGCTCGCGGAAGCGGTAGAAGCACTCGTTATCAAAGAAGAGCTGCGTCACAAAGAAGCTCGCGCCGGCGTCCTGTTTTTGCTTGAGGTGTTCGACCGAGAGGTTGAGATCCTCACAGGCAATGTGGCCCTCGGGGTAGGCTGCGGCGCCCACGCAAAAGCCAGCGTCGACGAGCTCGGGGATGAGGTCACGGGCGTAGGCGTAGTCGGAGGCGGGTTTGTCGTCCTCGGTCGCGCCAGCGGGAAGGTCGCCGCGCAGGGCCAGCACGTTTTCCACGCCGGCGGTGCGGTACTCGTCGATCTTAGCGGCGATGTCGGCGTGGGTGCGACCCACACAGGTGAGGTGCGCGACCGAAGGCGTATCGAATTCGTTCGAAATCATATGCGCGATGGGGGCGGTGGTGGCGCCGTTGCCCGAGCCGCCGGCCGAGCAGGTGACCGAGACAAAGCTCGGCGAAAGCTTGCACAGATTGCCTGCCACCTCGCGAGCCGTGTCGAGGGTTAGCTCGCCCTTGGGCGGGAACATCTCAAACGAAATGGGCGCGGTGCCCTGGGATGCTGCCTGCTTAAAAACCTCGTCGACGCGCATATCGTGCTCCTTTAGATATTTAGTGCGATGTGTTGTAAGGATTCTACAGCACCACTGTGCCACGGTGGAGTTTTACTCGCTATTTGGGGATACCAATCGAAGATGCTTTACTATCGGCATTACCTATAGCGGGACAGTAAATTTGGGACGGGTCTATAAAGACTGGTATCTGATGCGAAATACCAGTCTTTATAGCCCTGTCCAACCTTGACCGTCCTTAAACCATGCGGAGAGGTCTGCAATTTATACAGTTGATTGGCTGTTAAGGGTGGCAATGCTGCCGCGATGCGGTAACCTCATTGATTGGTTTCGCGACAGCAACATAACGGTAATGTCGCGGAAACACGACGAGTCTAAGCTAAGGCTCGTTCGTTAGTAATCAACACCGCATCTCACGCGGTGCCGATACGAAGGGAGTTCCGTATGGCCGATCTTACTGACCGCTTCGGGACCATGGTGTTCTCTGAGGAAGTCATGAAAGACTACCTCCCCAAGGACATTTGGAAGCGCCTCGCTGCAACCCTCGAGGACGGTGAGCCGCTCGACCTGGACGTGGCTAACGCCGTCGCTCATGCTATGAAGGTCTGGGCCATGTCCAAGGGCGCTACGCATTACGCCCACTGGTTCCAGCCGCTTTCGGGCATCACTTCCGAGAAGCACGACAGCTTCCTCGAGCCCAACCACGACGGCACCGCCATTACCAAGTTTACGGGCAAGAACCTCATCCAGGGCGAGCCGGACGCCTCCAGCTTCCCCAACGGCGGGCTGCGCGCCACCTTCGAGGCCCGTGGCTACACCGCTTGGGATCCCACCAGCCCCGCCTTCATCAAGGATGATGTCCTGTGCATCCCCACGGCTTTCTGCTCCTACACGGGCGAGGCCCTGGACAAGAAGACCCCGCTGCTGCGCTCCATGACCGCGCTTTCGCGTGAGTCCAAGCGCGTGCTTGCCCTCTTTGGCAAGACCCCCAAGAAGGTCGTGCCTTCCGTCGGCGACGAGCAGGAGTACTTCCTGATCAAGAAGGACGCCTACCGTAAGCGCAAGGACCTAGTCATCACCGGTCGCACCCTCTTTGGCGCCAACCCCTGCAAGGGCCAGGAGCTCGAGGAGCACTACTTTGGCGCCATTCGCCCCACCGTCTCGGCCTATATGAAGGACCTGGACGACGAGCTGTGGGCACTCGGCATTCCTGCCAAGACCAAGCACAACGAGGTTGCTCCCTGCCAGCACGAGCTCGCGCCGGTCTATGAGGAGGTCAACGAGGCCATCGACCAGAACCTGGTCATGATGGAGAAGATGAAGCTCATCGCCTCTCGCCACGACCTTGTTTGCCTGCTGCACGAGAAGCCGTTTGAGGGCATCAACGGTTCGGGCAAGCACAACAACTGGTCGCTGGGCACCGAGTCCGAGAACCTACTCGATCCGGGCGACACTCCGCTCGATAACCTGCAGTTCATCGTCTTCCTTACCGCGGTGATCGAGGCCGTCGATAATTACCAGGAGCTCCTGCGTGCCTCCGTTGCTTCGGCCGGCAACGACCACCGTCTGGGCGCCAACGAGGCTCCTCCGGCGATTATGTCTATCTTCCTGGGCGATCAGCTCACCGAGGTCGTCGAGAAGATCATCGACGGCAAGGCTTCTGTCCACGCCACGCGCGGCGTACTCGACCTGGGTGCCGACGCCCTGCCCAAGCTCATGCAGGACAACACCGACCGCAACCGCACCTCTCCGTTCGCCTTCACCGGCAACAAGTTCGAGTTCCGTGCCTGCGGTTCCGAGCAGAACGTTTCCGACTCCAACCTGGTGCTCGACGCCGCCGTTGCCAAGTCGCTCAAGTCCTTTGCCGACGCGCTCGAGGGCACGCCCGGGGACAAGTTCCAGGATGCCGCGCTCGAGTACTGCAAGAAGGTCCTGACCGATCACCAGCGCATCCTGTTCTCTGGCGACGGCTACTCCGACGAGTGGCCCGTTGAGGCCGAGAAGCGTGGCCTCGCCAACAACAAGACCACGGCCGACGCACTGCCCGCCTTTGTTTCCGACAAGGCTATCGCGCTCTTTGAGGAGACCGGCGTTCTGACCAAGGCTGAGGCCCAGTGCCGTTACGACTGCAAGCTCGAGAAGTACAACAAGCTTATGAACATCGAGGCTACCACGATGGTTCGCGAGGCACGTCGTACCTATCGCCCGGTCATCACCGCCTATGCCACCAAGGTCGCTAAGGGCCTGGAGGCAATCCGCGCCGCCGGTGCCGACGCTGCCATGCAGTGCGAGCAGAATACGCTCAACAAGCTCTGCAACGGCATCACCGCCATCAACGACTCCATCAAGGCACTCGACGCTGTGCACCAGAAGGCCGAGGCCCTCGATGGCCAGGAGCAGGCCAACGTGTACGCCCACGAGGTCGTTCCCGCCATGGATACGCTGCGCGCTGCCGTGGACGCCATGGAGGAGATCGTGGCCGCCGACTACTGGCCAGTCCCGACCTACGACGACATCCTGTTCTACGTGTAGGGCATAACCAGCATATCGTTAGGGTATTAAGCCGGGGTCCGCATCATGCGGGTCCCGGTTTTGATTTGCGAAGGACGCTTTGAAGCCCGTTTTGCCGTCGATTTGCCTTGATCATAAAGGGGCGTGGGCAAAAAACGTCAAATATGAGTACTGTCACAGGATATGTAGCATTATATTTGTGCAAAATATGCAGTGTTACGCAACATATGTCCAAGTATTTAGCAAACAAACGCCTGCAATTCTGCCGCCATAGGACGCTTTGACGTCTAAATCGCCTTCTGAAGGCATGAAATCTCTGTTACTAAAATGGTAACAGTACTCATATTTGCTATTTTTTGTCCACAGGCCTTTCGATGATGCCGGAATCCGCACCCTGTCGGGTTCGAATCCCGGCATTCGGCAGTGAAAAAGCCCGCTACCGAATTGGTAACGGGCTTTTCATTTCGAATGGTGCCCCGTTTGCAAGAATACTCGAACGATGATGACCGTCGTGAACGGGGCGGTCTACCTCATGATGCCGAGAGCGGCCTAAAGAAGCTCGTTGACTCGTGCCTGAACGGCTTCGTACATGGAACCGAGGCGGCGCTTGCGCTCCTCGCCGTTGCCGTACTCGCCACGAATGACAGCGCGGGCAAGCGCGTCGATGTCGGCACCTCCGGTCGCGCTTCCGCCGGCACCAAGAAGCTCGTTGACGCGCGCCTGAACCGCGTCGTAGTTCGAGCCGAGCGCGGCCTTGCGGGCGTCGCCGTTGCCGTACTTACCCGCGATCACATCACGGGCCATCTGGTCGATGTCGACAGAGGGCGAAGAAGAGCCGCCGCCGTTGAGGATGCGGTTGACCTCTGCCTGAACCTCGTCGTATCGGCTTCCGAGCGCGGCCTTGCGGGCGTCGCCGTTGCCAAACTCGCCAGCGATTACGCGCTTTGCAAGATCGGTAGCGCTTCCGGACGGCGCGGAGCCGCCGGACGG
>CABVDE010000052.1 GCA_902496945.1 uncultured Collinsella sp. | reverse complement strand
CCGTGCACGCTACGCAATCTTGCCACCCGTGCTGCCACGGCCTTCGGCAGCGACCCGCGTGTGTGGGGCGACGCCGAGGACCCGTGCCGCAATGTCGCCATTTTGGGAGGCTCCCTGGGCGACTTTGGCGAGCTTGCCATCGCCGCCGGCGCGGATGTCATCGTGACCGGTGAGGCAGGCTATCACGTGGCACAGGACCTTGCCCTACGGGGCCTGGGCGTCATCCTGCTCGGCCACGACCGCTCCGAGGAGCCGTTCGTGGATATCTTGATGAACTCTGCAGTTGACGCCGGGGTCGGCCCCCGTCATACGATTAAAATACTGAACCCTTGCCAATGGTGGACTGTGACAAAAGGAGAGAACTTATGAGCGCCGGCGCTACGCTACTCAAGCTGCAACAGATCGATTTGGAGCTCGCCCGCAACAAGAGCGAACTTGCCAATATGCCGGAGCTCAAGGAGCTCGCTTCCAAGCGCAAGACCTATGTGAAGCTCAAGTCCGAGATGACCAAGCTCTACGCCCAGCGCAAGGATCTGGACATTGAGCTCGACGATCTCAACACCACCGAGATTCAGACCAATAATGCCATCGAGGCTGCCAAGAAGCGCCACGTGGATGGCTCCGACTACCGCGAGGTTCAGGACCTGGAGAACGAGCTCGCCACCCTGGCCAAGCGTCTAGACAAGATCGAGCACACCCGCAAGGACGTCGTTGTCGCCCACAAAGAGGCGCTCGACCGCGAGACTCGCGCACAGGCCATCATCGCCAAGTTCGAGGAGGGCGTGAAGGCCGATACCAAGGCCGCCCGTACCAAGGCAGCCGACCTGCAGGCTCAGATTGACGCCGCCACTAAGGAGCGCACCGCGCTTGCCGCCACGCTGCCGGCCGACGTGCTCACCGACTACGAGCGTCTGCTCAAGCAGTTCCGCGGCCTGGCCGTCGAGAGCATCCAGGGCAACATCCCCACGGTCTGCCACACCGCGCTGCAGGCATCGTCCATGAGCGACCTCAACCACGACGGCAGCGAGATTACGCACTGCCCGTACTGCCACCGCCTGCTGGTGCTCCCGAGCAAGGAAGCTTAAACGATGGCGGCACCCAACAATACAATGCAACTTGAGGGAAAAACGATCCTGCTGAGTATTACCGGCGGGATCGCCGCGTATAAGTCGTGCAATATCGTACGCCTGCTGCAAAAGCGCGGCGCCCGCGTGAAGGTCGTTATGAGCGAGCATGCAACGGAGTTCGTTGGGCCGCTCACCTTCCGCGCGCTCACCAATGAGCCGGTTGCCGTCGGACTGTTCGATGATCCGTCCGACCCCATCCACCATATCTCGCTGGCGCAGGAGCCCGACCTGGTGGTCGTGGCGCCCGCGACGGCCAATATCATCGCCAAGATGGCCAACGGCATCGCCGACGACCTCATCTCCACAACGTTACTGGCAACGCCGAGACCCGTCGTGATCGCGCCGGCCATGAACAACGGCATGTGGAAGGCTCCGGCTACACAGGCAAATATGGCCACGCTGCGAGACCGCGGCGTGCATGTGGTGGGTCCGGGCAGCGGCTACCTTGCCTGCGGTGACGTGGACACGGGCCGCATGAGCGAGCCCGAGGACATCGTCGAAGCCGTCTGCGAAGTGCTCGACCCCGCGCCTCAGGACTTGGCGGGCAAGCGCATCGTGATCACCGCCGGCCCCACGCACGAACCGATCGACCCCGTGCGCTTCATTGGAAACCGGTCGTCGGGCAAGATGGGCATCGCTCTGGCGGGGGAGGCCGCTCGCCGTGGCGCCGCGGTCACGCTCGTGTTGGGACCGACAACACTCGATGTGCCCCGGGGCGTGAAGTGCGTGCGCGTGCAGACTGCCGCAGAGATGCTCCAGGTGGCCCTGAGCGCCTTCCAGACGGCCGATGCGGCCATTTGCGCGGCCGCCGTCGCCGACTACACGCCCGCGGCCCCTGCGGACCATAAGCTCAAAAAGGCCAACGAGCGCCTCGATTGCATCCAGCTTGTCGAGACGGTCGATATTTTGGCCGAGCTTTCACGACAAAAGGGCGAGCGATGCGTGATCGGCTTCGCAGCCGAGACCGATAATGTTGTCGAGTACGCCGAGCGCAAATTGGCCTGCAAGGGCTGCGATGCGATTATCGCCAACGATGTCTCACGCGCGGATTCGGGCTTTGGAACCGACACTAACAAGGCCTGGATTGTGAGCACGCACGGCACGCAAGAACTTCCCGTGCTAACAAAACCCCAGCTCGCGGATACAATTTTGGACTTGCTTCAAAATTTGTAAAAAAGTTCTTGCACAAGGACAAAGTTTCGGGTTAATATACTTCCCGTTGCGAGCGAGAGCAGAGCAACAAACAAAAGCTTCGGGACGTGGCGCAGCTTGGTAGCGCACTTGACTGGGGGTCAAGGGGTCGCTGGTTCGAATCCAGTCGTCCCGACCAGAAGTTTGCAGGTCAGGCACCTAGTGCCTGACCTTTTTTATTGGGAATCAACAAGGTAAGCAACGGGGAAGCGACAGCTTTCTCGATCGATCCTTTCACTCAACAAAAACGTGTACGTCACCCTCCAAAAAAGGCATTTTTTGACATGTTTGGAGGCTGATGTACACAAATGTAGAATCCCCCGCCGCCCAAAAACACCCTCCACATGTCTGGACTCTCTATGGCTTCGCTGGATAGACATCGCCGGAACGGGTATAGTATCGAAAGTTTTGTCGTTAACCAGCGGGGGAGTCCTGTGGGCATCAAAAAGAAGATCAAAAAGGAGCTTATCGGCACTTCCGATTACCCGTCGAATAAGATCTTTACGATCTCCAATTTCATCACGTTTACGCGCCTAATCCTCACGCTCGTCTTTCTGTACCTGTTTGTGACGGATAACAACCGCGTCATCGCCATCGTTATCTACGCCGTTGCCGCCTCCACCGACTGGATGGACGGTCAGATTGCCCGTATGACCAAAACGGTCTCGTGGCTCGGCAAGGTCATGGATCCCATCTGCGACCGTGCGTTGCTGTTCACCGGCGTGCTCGGCCTTGTAGTTCGCGGCGAGCTGCCCCTCTGGGTCTGCGTGCTCATTATTGGCCGCGATATCTATTTGGGCATTGGCACGCTTATCGTGCGCCATTATCACCGCCGCCCCATCGATGTCGTCTTCCCCGGAAAGATTGCCACCGCGCTGCTCATGACCGGCTTCTCGCTCATGCTGCTCGGGTTCCCCGTTGTTGACGGCCTGCACCTTTTGCCTTCAACCCTCACGGCCTTCCCGGGTCTCAACGGAAACTCGGTGCCCCTCGGCATCTTCTTTGTGTACGGCGGCGTGATCTTCTCTATGCTCACCGCTGTCATCTACTCCATAAAGGGCGGAGCGGCCATTAAACAGGCTCTCGCGCACCCCGAGGACGAGGACATCGACTTTCTGAACCCCGAAATCGAAGACTGATTCGTTGGGGTATGATTACGTACGGTTCATTATTTGCGGCACGTCCGCGATAAGTTAGGGGTTGTCATGGACAACATGGTTAACAATATGCCTCAAAATGATAAGACTGCGGACGCTACCTGCGTATTCCGCGTGCCTTCGAGCGATGTCACCGTTCCCGACCTCATGGCCAACGTGCGTATCACCGCCCCCGTTTTGTCCATCGTCAAGGGCCCGCAGACTGGCGCCGCCTTTGAGCTCGAGGACGACGTGACCACCATCGGCCGCGATCCTGCGAACGGCATCTTCCTCAATGACATGACGGTGTCGCGCAGCCACGCGCGCATTATTCGCGAGGGCCTCGGCGCTCGCATCGAGGACTTGGGCTCGCTCAATGGCACCTGGGTCGACGGTGCCATCGTCAACGCAGCCCCGCTGCACGACGGTTCTTCCGTCCAGATCGGTACGTTTACGCTCATCTACCACGAGAGCACGCCGGAGCGCATCGAAACCGGTGAGTAGGGCATGGCCGAACGCAACTATCTGAGTATCGGCCAAGTCGTCAACCTACTTCGAGGCGCATACCCCGATCTTTCGAACTCAAAAATTAGATTTCTAGAGGATGAGGGGCTCATTACCCCTCATCGTACGCCTAAGGGATACCGTCAGTACTCCAAGGAGGACGTTGACCGCCTGGAGGTCATTCTGCACCTGCAGAAGACCCGCTATATGCCGCTCAACGTGATTAAGCAGCGCTTGGAAAACGCCACGGACTTGTCCACGCTCGCCTACGAGGTAGGCCTGCTGTCCGATGTTCCGCTCAAGACGGAGCCCAAAGAGACCAAGCAAAAGCTTCATCCCATCGAGACCATTCCCGATATGCTGGGCGTCGAGATCTCGTTTATCCGCTCGCTTGCCGAGAACGACCTCATCCGCATCATCAAGAGTCCGCAGAATCGCGAACTCGTCGATGGTCGCGATTTTCCGATCATCCGCTACTGCTCTGAGCTGTCGCGCTTCCATATCGAGCCGCGCAACCTGCGTCAGTACGTGTCTTCGGCCAACCGCGAGTCCTCGATGTTTGAGCAGGTGCTTGTGAGCATGCTCGGCATGGATACTTCCGACGACGAGCGCGATGCCAAGCTCGAGCGCGCGTTTAAGAAGCTGCACGACCTGACCGAGGGCGTGCACACTGCACTGCTTAAGAACCGCGTTTTTGAGTCACTCAATGCCGTGGTCGAGGACGCCGACATCGATGCACTCGATGAGGAAATCGCTCGCTCCGAGTCCACCAAATCCAAAAACGAAGAGACTGCCGCACCGGCTTCGCACAAAGATTCCCTCGTAAAGCCGCTCAAGGTCGTCGTCCCTTCGCAATCCGGCACCGCCGCCGCGGGCAAATAACAGCTGCCGCTTATCCTGCAACCCATTGAAAGGCCATGCAATGTACGACTTCGAATCTCAAATCGTCGACATCCCCGACTATCCCGAGCCCGGAGTCATCTTTAAAGACATCACGCCGCTCTTCGGCAATCCCGAGGCGCTCAAAGCCATGACCGAAGCCCTCGCCGAGCACTTTGCCGGCATGGGTATCACCAAGGTCGTTGGCCCCGAGGCCCGTGGTTTTATGGTTGGCGTACCGGTGGCTGTAGCCCTTGGCGCCGGCTTTGTTCCCGCACGTAAACCGGGCAAGCTGCCGCGCGAGACCGTGAGCCAGAGCTACGAGCTCGAGTACGGAACGGATTCCATCGAGATCCATGCCGACGCTATCAGCTCTAAAGATACCGTGTTGATTCTGGACGACTTGGTCGCGACGGGCGGAACCGTCGAGGCAACAGGTAAACTGGTGCGAGATATGGGCGCAAAGCTTGTCGGTTACGGTTGTATCCTTGAGCTTGCGTTTCTCAACCCGCGCGAGAAGCTCACGCCGCCTGATGACGATGTTGAGCTCTTTAGCCTGGTGACGGTGGACTAGCCGTTACCCTTAGTTACTGGAAAGGAAGCTACATGCGCACAGCAAACACGCACAGAAACATGGCACGCTGCGCTGCTACGGCAACCCTCGCTTGTGTTTTGGGTCTGGGCCTCACGGCTCCGGCCTACGCCGATACCGCATCCGACCTTGCCGCTGCCCGTACTAAGCTCGAGCAGATCGGCGCCCAAACCCAGCAGATTCATGAAGAGCTCTCCACACAGACGCAGGAGCTCGACCAGACCGCTGGCGAGATCACGCAAAAGCAGCAGGAGATCGCCGAGGGTCAGGCTAAGCTTTCGAACTACGTTGCCGGCGAGTACAAGACCGGCGGCCTGAGCTTGCTGCAGGTTCTGACGGGCGTCGACGATCTGGGCGACATGCTCAACCGCCTGTTCTACTATGGCAAGGTCTCCGACAAGCAGGCCCAAACCATTCAGGAGGTCAAGGACCTTAAGCAGCAGCTCACCGATAAGCAGGCCGAGCAGGAGAAGAACGTCGCCGCTACGCAGAAGAAGGTTGACGAGCTCAATGCCCAGCAGGCTGAGGCCCAGAGCGTTGTAAACTCCTTGGATTCGCAGCTGCAGGCCGAGCTTGCCGCCGAAGCCGAGGCCAACGCCGCGCTGCAGGCGGGCATTAACGCCAGCACCGCCGAGAAGGCAACGGTGAGCAACGAGACTGCTGGTACGACTGAGACCACCAACAATGGTGGTGGAACGGCCAACAACGGCGGACAGACCAACAATAACAACAACCAGGGTGGCAACACTCCGGCTCCTACGCCGACACCCGCTCCGACGCCGCAGCCCTCCACGCCTGCTCCGGCTCCGACGCCTTCCGCGCCGAGCCAGTCCGTTGACGGTGGCTCCGTTGTTTCGCGCGCCTACAGCAAGCTCGGTTATGCCTACTCCTGGGGCGGCATTGGACCGAACAGCTTTGACTGCTCCGGCTTTGTAAGCTACTGCCTCACCGGCCGCTATTGCCGCCTGGGCACCACCGGCACGTTCATGGGCTGGACCCGCGTGTCCGATCCGCAGCCTGGCGACGTCGTGGTTAACTCTTACCACACCGGCATCTACATTGGTAACGGCCAGATGATCCATGCTTCCGACTACAAAACGGGCGTTATCATCAGCTCCGTTGCCGCCGGCATGAACAACAACTATATCTTCGTTCGCTACTAAGTATTCAGATAAAGCAAACGGATATGGACCTCGTGGCTTTGAGTCACGGGGTCCATTCTTTTGACTTTAGTGCAGGCCGCTATCTAGTTTTGGATACTAGATAGCGGCCCAATCGGTCTGCAAGATGGCTATAATTGTTTGAGAACAATTAGAAAGGACCCTCTATGAGCTGGGCACTTATCTCAGATTCAAGCTGCAACCTCCGCGATTGGCAACCGACCGCGCCCCAAACAACCTTTGCATTCGCGCCCCTCAAAATTCGAGTGGGGGAGCGTGAATTCGTCGATGACCTTTCGCTCGATGTGCATGAGCTCAACTACGCTGTTCAGGCGGAGACGAAAGCTTCTTCAAGCGCTTGTCCCAGCGTAGGGGAGTGGGCTGAGCTCTTCAAATTGGCCGATAAGACAATCTGCATGCCGATCTCTGAGGGTGTTTCGGGTAGCTACAACGCCGCAGCTACGGCTCGCGATATGGTGCTCGCAGAGGAACCGAATCGCCAGATTCATCTAGTTAATTCACGTGCAGCGGGCGGAAAGATGGATCTGATTTTCCTGCTGTTCGACCGCTACCTTGCCAGCAATCCGGATGTCTCATTCGAGGACGCTTGCGCATACTTCGATAGCCTTGAGCAGAACAGCAAAATCCTCTTCAGTTTGTGCAATTACGAAAACCTCGCCAAAGCCGGACGCATCCCTAAGGCAGCCGGCGTCATTGCCAACAAGCTCAATATTCGCATTTTGGGTACAGCGAGTGAGGCCGGTAAAATCGAACTCGTCGGTCACACGCGTGGCGAAAAGAAGATGCTTAGCAAGATTGTCGATACCATGGAAGCCGAGGGTTTTACGGGCGGCAATGTCGTGATCAACCATGTGGAGAATCATGAGGGCGCCCAGGTACTTGCCGACCGCATTATTGAGCGCTGGCCCGGTTCCAAGACCATTATTATGCCCTGCAACGGCCTGGATTCCTATTACGCCGAGATGCACGGCCTCATCATCGGTTACGGGATGGGCGTGGCTTCGGGACGCTAGATCAGCAACGTTGGTGGGACAAAGACTACTGATTATTTTGTCCCACCACCTGTCAGATAAACTAACTACCAAACCCGTTGAACTTGAGATAGCTCATCAGGTACGCCTTCGAAACGAAGGACGATACCGCGCTACGCACAAGCAGCGACTCACGTGTTACTTGATGCGCCGTATCGGGAACCGGCGTTTGCTCGACGGAAAACGCTGAACGAATCGATGCCTCGAGCTGATCGACCACATAATCGAAGGCCGTCGGTGCATCGTAGCTCAAACGCTGGATATTAAAGAGCGCCTGAACCGCGGCAATAGGTAGCACCTGTTTAAAGATGCAGATGGCAATCAGGCGCGCAATCTGCTCGCGGCCATATTGCTTATTGACCGGTGCAGGCACCAGGCCGACCTTCACGTAGTTGTTGATCATCGATGGCGTAATGACAGGCTGCTCCACGCAAATGGACAACGGCTCCATCCACAGCGCGACATACTCAATGACCTGGTCGCGGTAGAGCGTCACGTTGGGCAACTGGTCATAGCGCGTCAGACTCAACGTATTGAGTTTGCGCACGGTATCGGACTGAATAAATGCATCGGGCAGCACAGTGGGCTGAATATCCTCAGGCTTAATGCTGACCGACGAATCGGACATCGGAATAACGTGTTTAACGTGGTTCATAATGTTCCTCCATTCATTATATATTGTATTCTAGATTATCTAGTTTTGCATACCACGTTAGAATCGGCGTAATTTTATTTGTGAAACAACAACGATTGAGACAACAAGAGAGCCCTGGGGTCGGCAATCCGGTTCACCCAAGGGCTCTCTTGCTTTATAACAACTTTACATAAGATATATTATCGTACTTATCCACGAAGAAACGCGTATGCACTGGTTGCCGCTATAGCTCCGTCAGAAACGGCGGTCACAACCTGACGTAAGCGCTTGGAACGGATGTCACCAGCAGCAAATAAGCCCGGCGTACGGGTAGCCATGGAATCATCAGTAACAATACCGCCGTCCGGCGCCAGATCGACCAAATGCTCGACAAGCTCGGTATGGGGCTGGGTGCCGGTAAAGACAAAGATGCCAAACGAGCCGGGCTCAAATGACTCGGAATGAGTTTCCCCGGATGCATTGTCCTTAAAGGTGATCGTCGTTGGCATCGCTTCGCCCGAGAGCTCCACAATACTAGTTTGGTACCTAACTGAAATATTATCCTTGGTAAGGACTTTATTCACGACGCCCTCGGGCGCACGGAACTGATCGCGGCGCAGCACAATGGTCACGCTGCTGGCAATGTCAGACAGGAACAGCGCCTCTTCGCATGCCGAATTGCCACCACCGATTACAAAGACCTGCTTGCCGCGGAAGAACATGCCGTCACATGTTGCGCAATACGAAACGCCGCGACCACGATACGTATCCTCGCCAGCGAAACCTGCCGGACGCGGCGTGGCCCCCATGCAAGCGATAACGCTCTTGGCCGCCGTGTCACCCATATCGTGGTGAATGGTAAACAGCGCGGAATCAGTATCGTAATCGATGCCCGTTACCATACTCCATTCAACCTGAGCACCCAGGCCTTCTGCATGCTGTTGGAATCGCTCACCAAGCTCTGCGCCGCTCAGCAGCGGAATACCCGGGTAGTTCTCAATCTCGTTCGTAGTGGCAATTTGGCCACCCGACATGCCCTGCTCAATCACGGTCGTCGTCAGGTTGGCACGCGCAGCGTAGATGGCGGCAGCATAACCCGCGGGGCCACCACCTACAATCGCAACATCGATCGGCTGATCGGTAGTCATGAAGAGTCCTCTCGTCGAAACATTGACGTTCTTTGAGGTCATACCCAAATTTACGTGAACATGACACTCATGCACTACAATGATAAATCGCATAACAAAGCTGAAGGGGAGTTATCAATGGATCAAACGCAGACGAGCAATAGCGCTCCCCTGCCCATGCAAGCCACTCCCCAACCGGAGCAAATGACTGTTTTACCTGCACAAAAACCCCTAGTAACCATTGTGCACGCATCGGTTGGATCGGGCCACAAGGCCGCCGCCAACGCGATTGCACAAGCATTTAACCTTATCCGCGGCACCAAGGGAATCCCTGGGGATATCGAGATCGAAGTCCTAGATATCCTCGATTTTGGGCGTATAAGGTTCGATGGCAACAAAACCGCCGCATCATTTACCGGCGCCACGCGCCCCATATATGACTTGACCTGGCGTTATACGTTTACGGGACATCTGCTCTGGGGCGGCGGTACAGCATGGTCACGTATTATGTTCCCCGCCTTCAACGAATATATCCGTACCCGTAGGCCCATAGCCGTGGTTGCGACACACATTACGGCAGCCAATGTTGCTGTGGGCGCCCGCGTCATCACGGGTATCGACTACCCGGTCATCTGCGTACCAACAGACTATGAAGTCGAAGGCTTTTGGCCCCACAAGGACACCGACCTGTTCTGCGTGGCCAACGAATTTATGGCCGAAACATTGCGCCCGCGCAAGGTCCCCGAGTCAAAGATCCGCATAACGGGTATCCCAATCCGAGCGGGATTCGATTCGGATTACGATCGCGAGGAAGAGCTGAAAAAGTTCAATTTGCCGGCAGACAAGACGGTCGTGCTTGTTATGGCTGGTGCCAGCCTACCGCAGCCTTACGTGCGCTTTCGGGCGGCGATGGACCACACGCTCCCCTTTTTACGCAGCTTTGAGGACATGCACTTTGTCTTTTTGCCGGGCAAGGATAAGGAATACGCCGTCCGCCTCAAGACGCTCTTCGACGCCATGAAGCTCGAAAACGTCACGGTTCTGGACTATGTCGATGATATGGCAGCCCTCATGCACGGCTGCGACCTGGCAATCCTCAAATCGGGCGGACTCACCGTTACCGAGTGCCTGTGCGCACATCTGCCGATGATCCTGCTGGGCAAATCATACGGCCAGGAAAAGGCCAACACCACGATGCTCACGGACATGGGCGCCAGCATGCATGTCACCACCGCACGAGAGCTCATCGTAACCCTGCGCCATCTACACGATCATCCCGAATCACTCAAAGCCCTACTCATCAACGGCGAAGTACTACGCCGCCCCCACGCAGCCGAAGACATCGCCATCGCCACCATGGAGCTCGTAGGCAAGCCCCAAAAGCGCAAACGAGCCTTCTGCCGCTTCTACTGGGGCGGAAAACCCGCGCACATCCGCTAGTTTGTTAATGTTCGCTCGCCTGTGGGAGCCCCCTATATATCATCCCGTGCTCAAACATTCTCGCTGCGCTGC
>CABVDE010000051.1 GCA_902496945.1 uncultured Collinsella sp. | reverse complement strand
AGTTCCGCACGCAAAGAAGGCCACTTAATGTGGCCTTCGTCTTGCGCAGGACTGTAGAGCAGCAAACTTAATGCCCGGCCCGTCGGGGCCACACGTCCCTAATTGTTCAGCATGCGGTCGAAGCTTCCCGAGTCGCCATCCCGATAGTCTACGGTCATCAGAATCTCCTGCGGAATACGCCCGCCCTCACGCAGCACGTTGCGGAACTGCACACGCGTAACCATGGGCAGATCCTTGATCGTCGCCGCCAGGTTCTGCGGCACGCCTTGGTTGGCAGCCGCGGGCTCGCACTCGCCGCCGGCCTTCACGCGACGCCTGTGTTCGGCGAGCATGGCGCGGTACATACCGGCATGCAGGCGAATCTCAACCACATTGGCGTTACGGGCCTGCTCGACGATGCGCGCGCCCTCTCGGTCGATGTCACCCACGTAGTAGACATAGTTAAAGCGATAACCGATCTCGGCCAGATAGTCGTCGAGTGCATGCGAGACGCTCGCCTTGCAACCGCCGCCAAAGATCACGCCGCCCACCTTGATACCAAAGAGCTTAGCGTGCTTGCGGCCACGCAGCAGCTTGACGATCTCGTCGTAGGTGTCCAGGTTCTCGACCATAATGAACGGCTTGTCGGCGCCCAGCGTAAAGAAGCCCGTAAAGTGCACCGGACGGTTGGGGGCGACCTTGATCGCCTGCATGCTGATGCCCTTTTCGGTCATACGCCTGATCAGGCGTTCACCGTGCTTGCCGTCAAAAGCCTTCTCGTCGTTAAAGATCTGGTAGGCACGCTGGCGGCGCGAGGCAACCGGCATATCGGCACCTCGGTTCCGCTCGATCCAAGCCTGGATGATTGCGATTTCCTCGGCAATCTTGCGGTTGGACATCTCGTTGTGCTGAGTACGCTGCGGAGCCTTTTTGCCGTCCTTGCCCTCGACCTTTACGATTTGGGTCTGTTGCTCCTTGATCTTAGAGAGCGCCGTAGGCGTAGGTACAACTTTGAGCAGCTGCCTGCCCAAAACGCGGGCCAGGGCAAATGCCGAAACCTCGCCGTGGGTAGTCGTCTCGGCCTGCTGGGCAGCAGTATCTGCTGCGGCAGACTCCGGCTTCTTCTGAGACTTGCGCTTAGAATCGCCTTGGGCCCCGCGCTCGCGCTTCGGCGTAGACGCCTGCTTCTGCGGACGCTCGGATTTGCCCTCCTTCGCCGTCTGGCGCCTAGGCTGCTCCGGAGAAACCCCGGCCTTCGCATCCTCACGCTGTGGCGTGGTCTTCTCGGTTGCGGTCTCGACATGGGAACCGCGGCCTCCACGATGGCGATGGCGAGGCTTGCTCGGCGCGCCCTGCTTCACCTGCTCATCAGTAGGCTGCTGGCCCTTGGCCTCGGCATCAACCTCAAGCTGCGGCTCAACAGGCTTCTGCTTACGAGCCGCCGGCTCAACTGCCTTCTCGGTCTTTTCGGCCTTATCGTCCTGAGTGGTCGAAGCCGGCTCGCTCTTCTCCTGACGCTTTACAGGATACGCACGTCCCGCAAACCCGCGTCCGGGACGGCATGAACCCGGAGCCTTCTTGACCGGCTCATCGGACGCGTCAGCAGCCTCGACGGAATCCTGGACCTCGCATGCAACATCTCGCTGCTCGGCCTTAAAGTGCGCACCACGACGACGCTTGGGCTCCTGAATCTCGGCATGCTCTTGAGCGAGGGTCGGCCCCTGTATCTCGACAGGCTTTTCCTCGATGGCCTCAGCATCCGTCTCATCCTTTTGAGCAACGGCGCGACGGAAGCGCTCCTGCTGGGCACGGCGCTGCGCATCGCGCTTGCCACCCCCGCCAAAACCGCCGCGTCCTGCCTTGGCCGTAAAGGCACGCACGACGTTCTCGTCGAGCAACTCATCGGTATCGATGCGTTCACGCGGGGCAATTTCCTCCGCAGCAGACACCTCGACGGGATCCTCGACGACAAAATCTTCGACGGACTCGGCAGGCTGCTCCTGGACATCGTGGATTTCGGCATTGATGGTATAGAACGCCGGGCGCCCGTTAATGCCGCTACCCTCGATCTTGGTCACGATATTTGCCGCGATAAGCTCATCGCGCATCGCCTTGGTGTCGCATTCCTTATCGACGGAGCGGAAAATCTGCGCCAGCGCGCTCGACTTAATCTTAAGCGCCTTGCGGCAGAGCAGGTCGTAGGCGACAAGCTTCGCCCGCTCGGCGGAAAGCGACGTCTGGCCGCTCAGGCGCTCAGCCAGGGTATCGACATTGTTTTGGTTATCGGAATATACCGTCTTGGCCACGGGGCCCCTTTCATATGCACACATATACGTCCATATGGTACAACGCACGCGCCTGTCCACGCAAAACATCTGCGAGAACGCCCCCGCGTTGTCAACTTTCGCAAGAAAAAAGACCGGGCCCGCGCAATTGCGGACCCGGTCTTTCCGAGTCATATTGATGGGTGATTCAACCCGTCCGACCGACTAGGCCTTAGCGGCCTCGGCGTCGGCAGGAGCCTCAGCGGCAGCGGCGCGACCGTACTCGGCCTTGCCCATCTCGGACCACTCGGGCTCCTCGTCGGGCATGGAGCCAGCCTCCTTGCCGAAGAACTCCTTGAGGCAGTTGACGGCAACGATGAGGCCCAGGACCATCAGCAGGACGGCGAAGACGAGCTGCAGGCCCTTGGTGGCGGCGACGGAGACGGCGGCCGTGGTGGCGGTAGCCGGGATGGTGCCGAAGAAGCCGTAAGCCTGGACGGCGGTCAGGCAGCCCATGGCGCTCTGGACCAGCGAGGTGAAGGTGCAGCAGAGCAGGAAGGCGACGGGCACGTAGAGCATCCAACCCTTGCGGCCGGTGCACTTGCAGAACACGGCAAGGGTGATCATGGTCATGCCACCGAGCAGCTGGTTGGAAGCACCAAAGAGCGGCCAGATGTTGGCATAGCCACCAAAGGCGAGGGCGAGACCGGGAAGCAGGGTGACGACCGTGGCGAACCAGGGGTTGCCGAGAACCTTCATGTAGCCGGCCTCGGACTCGATGGCCAGGGCGTCGTTGGTCTGGGCAAAGAACTCGGAGAACGAGGTGCGGGCGATGCGGGCAACGGCGTCGAGCGAGGTCAGGGCCAGAGCGGAGACGTTCATGGTCATGAAGACGGTAGCGAGCGTGCCGTCAACACCGAAGGCCTGCATACCGCGGGAGATACCAGCGGCGAAGATCTGGAACGGGGTGGAAGCGACACCGGCGTTGAGGGCGCCGGTACCAGCGGTGTTCATGTCGGAGAACATGATGCCAGCGACGATGATGGCAAGGATGCCGACGAAGGACTCGACGATCATGGCGCCGTAACCGACCTTGACGGCGTCCTGCTCCTTCTCGACCTGCTTAGAGGAGGTACCGGAAGAAACAAGGCTGTGGAAACCGGAGAGAGCACCGCAAGCGACGGAGACGAACAGGACCGGGAACATCATGCCGGAGGCAGTGGAGAAGCCGGTGAAGACCGGAGCGGTGATGGTGGCCTGACCGTTGACGCCCAGAACGACGATGCCGAGGACAGCGCAGACGATCATGACGATCATCATGATGGAAGTGAGGTAGTCACGCGGGGTCTTGAGCATCTGGATGGGCATAGCACCAGCGAAGACCAGGTAGACCATGACGACGGCGAACCACTGGAACTTGTCCAGGTAGACCGGGAACTGCATACCGACGGCGAACATGAGAACCATGAGGACCACGCCGGTGACGAACTCGACAGCGCCGGTGAGGTTGAACTTCTTCTGGGCCCAACCAAAGGCGATAGCGACGAAGGTGAACAGGATGGAGATGGTACCAGCGCAGCCAGCGGCATAGGACTTGGTGAAGTCGATGGCACCGGTAGCAGCACCAGAAGCGTCAACGGCCGGGGTAAACATGAACGTCTTGCAGACCATGTCGGTGAAGGCGGCAATGACGATGATGCAGAACAGCCAGCAGAACAGCAGGAACAGGCGACGGCCAGTCTTGCCGATGTACTTCTCGATGAGCTGAGCGAGCGACTTGCCGTTGTTCTTCATCGAAGCGTACAGGGCGCCAAAGTCGTGGACGGCGCCGAAGAAGATGCCGCCGACGAGGACCCAGAGCACGACGGGCAGCCAGCCAAAGGCCATGGCGACGATCGTACCCGTAACAGGGCCGGCACCGCAGATCGAGCTGAACTGGTGCGAGAACGCGGTGAAGGCGGAGACAGGCGAGAAGCTCTTGCCGTCCTTCATGCGTTTGGCCGGCGTGAGGGCCTCTTTGTCAACGCCCCACTTGTTGGCCAGCCAGCGGCCGTAGCCCAGATAGCCGCAGGCGAGCACCGCCGCAGCCACAACCATGAGCAAAACTCCGTTCATTACATTTCCTCCTCTAAAAAGAACTTCCTAGACATAAAAAATGAGGGCCGTCGGTTGCGCTCGACGGCCCTCATCTTCATCAGCCGCCCGTTATCGTACGGGCTAGCTGTATGTGCTAACCCGCATCAGATAATTACTACGCTGATAATGTTTAGCTGATGCGTGAACATGTCTAAGAAATCCTCTTCGATCATGATGTGAACGATTCGTACTTGTTCACATCCCCCAGTGGATGAAAAGCAGTATGAAACTTTAGTTACGTAAAGTCAACGCAAATTTGTAATGAATTTTCAACTTTTTTTGAAATTCTCGGTATAAAACGCTACTGACCTCGGACTTTACCCAACAAAAGTTTTTGCTTGGGAGACGTCCCTCGGGGGCGGGGCGGACGTATGCAAGGTTTCCTGCTCTACAGTCCTGCGTAAGACGAAGGCCACATTAAGTGGCCTTCTTTGCGTGCGGAACTCGCGATAAACCTTATATCCGGCCCCTCCGACCGGGGACCGAACCTTACCAGCTACAGCGTCATATTCGGATCGGCGTCGACATCGAACGGCGAGATTTCTCCTCGGTCGAATTTACGGCGGGCGACCTCCGCGATCATGGCTGCGTTATCGGTACAGGCAGACAAGGGCGGCACCGTTACGCGGATCCCCTGACGCCCAAGCTTCTTGATCATCATCTCGCGCAGATGCGGGTTGGCCGAGACGCCACCACCGATGCAGTATTCCTTGCATCCGGTAGCGTGCAGTGCGTTTTTGGCCTTCTTGTACTGCACGTCAAAGACCGCCGCCTCAAACGAGGCCGCCAGATCGGGCAGGTGAATCGTTCGCCCGGCCTTGATCTCCTGCTCGATGTAGAGCGTCACCGCCGTCTTGAGGCCCGAAAGCGAGAAGCGGTAGTCCCCCCTGCTGTTAAGCGCACGGGGGAAATCGATCGCCTTGGGGTTGCCCGTCTCGGCCAGCTTGGAGATGATGGGGCCGCCGGGATAGCCCAGACCCAACGCCTTGGCCACCTTGTCGAAAGCCTCGCCCACAGCATCGTCGAGTGTCTCACCAAGTACCTCGTAGTCGCCCCATTCCTTCACGTGCACGAGCATGGTATGCCCGCCCGAAACAAGCGTAAAGATGAACGGCGGCTTGAGGTCGGGCTGCGCCAGCAAGTTGGCAAACAGGTGCCCCTCCAGATGGTTGACGCATACGAGCGGCTTACCGGCAGCGTAGGCAAAGCCTTTGGCAAAGGCAACGCCCACCACGAGGGCGCCCACCAGGCCCGGACCCTGTGTCACGCCCACGGCGGCAAGCTCGCTGGGGGCAATCGGTCCGCCCCCAAGGCCGAGCGACGCCGCGGCATCCTCAAGCGCCGCATCCACAACGCTCACAATGACCTCGACGTGTTTGCGCGAGGCGATCTCGGGCACCACGCCGCCAAAGCGGGCATGAAAATCAATCTGCGTCGATACCTGGTTGGCCAGCATATTGCCGTCCGCATCGATAATCGCCACAGCCGTCTCGTCGCAAGAGCTCTCGATGGCGAGCACCAGGCGGCGGCGAGCAATCTCGGCACGCTCCTCATCAGAGCGCTTAGGCGCAGGCAGGGGCCAGGCACGCTGCTCTGCCGCCGTCGGCTCGGGCGAAGCATTGTCGACCGGAAGCACCAGGGGCAGCGGAGCCGTCATGACGATGGCGTCCTTACCGGCACCGTAATAACCGCGGCGACGGCCTGCCTCGGTAAAGCCCAGGGCAGCATAGAGCGCGATCGCTCCCTCGTTACCGTCCTCGACCTCGAGCGAAGCCGTGGTGCAGCCGAGCATCTGGGCATCATAGCTCACGTGCGACAGCAGCTTGCGGGCAATGCCCTCACGACGATGCACCGGATCGACGGCGACATCCAGAATCTGCACATCACCGTCCACGACCATACCGCCGGCAAGGCCCAGCAGCTTGCCGTCGTCGTGCGCCACCCACCAGCTGCGCGGCGCCGCAACATCCTCGCCCAGCTCGGACAAGAACATGCCTGGCGTCCACGCCTCGTGTCCGGCACCTTCAAAGCAGGCGGCCTCCAGCGCGCTCGCGCCCTCGGCATCCGCCGCGCCCATGGGGCGGAACTGCAGATGGCGACCAGCGAGCTCATCGGCAACGCCCGTAATTTCACTCTGCGCACTCTCGGCAAGACCGAGACGGTTACGCTCGTTTTCCTCGGCATCCGAAAGACGCGTATAGATCGGCAGGACGCGGGCCGGATCGCCATCGCCCGTAGCATGTGCGAGCAGCAAGCCCTCGCCCGAAGGCCACCACAGGTCGCGCTCCACGCAGCGAGCGGTCTCATCCTCGCTCAGCAGCTTGCCATAGCGCACGAGACCGTCACCGGTCAGCTGAACCTGATCCCAGTCCGCTGCTTGGCGCCACTCATCGAGCGCCACGGCAGCCTTGACCACGTGCTCGCGCTCAAATTGACGCTCGGGACCCTCGTCTCCCATCACATACAGCGCCGGATATACCTCACCGCGCATAGCATCGGCCAAGATACCAAGCTTGCCGCGCACGCCAGCCTTCCACGCCGTCCAAGCACAGGCGTCGAGCGTCGACACGCCCAGCAGCGGAACATTGGCACCACGCGCGAGGCCCTTGGCAGTGGAGATGCCGATGCGCACACCCGTAAACGACCCCGGGCCGCGGCCGACCACGTAGCAACCAACATCGCTGCGGTCCAGACCGGCTTGAGCCAGCACGCCATCAACGGTATTCACGAGCTCAACGTTGGCGTGACGGCGACACATGTGGTCGCCACTCACGAGCTTCGTCTCGCCCGTCTGCCCATCAATCCAGATTGCCGCGCAGGCAAGCATGTCGGTCGAGGTATCGAGCGCCACCACCAGCGCGTTGTCGTTATGCAAGCTCATCTTGTACAGCCTTATCAATCAAATGGGAAAGCTCCATTGCGCGGTCACCGTGCGCCTCGAGCGTTATCGTTCGCACATCACTGTCGCCCTCATCACGCTTGAGCGTCACCGATAGATACTCATCCGTCAGCTCGTCCTGGAATTGTTCGCCCCATTCCAGCAGGCAAGCACCCTCATAGCCCAGCACATCGAAAATGCCCGTATCCTCGAGCTCGTAGGCATGCTCCAGGCGGTATAGATCAAAGTGAAACAGCGGAATACGGCCCTGATCGTGAACGGCCATGAGCGCAAACGTCGGGCTCGTAACCACGTGCCCATCGCCCAGCCCGCGCGAGACGCCCTTGGTAAAGTGAGTTTTGCCCACTCCCAGGCCACCGGTCAGGATGAGCACATCGCCGTCCTCAAGGCACGGTGCAATTAGCTCGCCAAAGTTCTCCGTATCGGCAGCGCAAGTCGTTTTGTAAGTACCTACCCCCAGGCGCTCCAGGGACATATATGCTCCTTATTATTCCGAGGCGTCCTCTGGTGCGGGATGTCGCTCCAGATAGTCGCCCAGCATCTTAAAGTCTTCCTCCAGCAGCTCCTGCCACGCCGGATTGCGTAGCGCTGCTGCCGGATGGAAAGTGGGCATTACTACAAAATGCCCCATCTGGTGGAACCTGCCGCGCAGCTTAGTAATGCCAATCTCGGTCTTAAGCACAAAGTGCGTCGCGGGGTTGCCAAGCGTCACGATGATATCGGGCCAAATGCTTCGAATCTGCTCACGCAAAAAAGGCGAGCAAGCCAGCACTTCCTCGGGACGCGGATTGCGGTTTCCCGGAGGTCGGCACTTAAGCACGTTGGCAATGTAGACGTCTTCGCGTTTGAGCCCCGCCAGCGACAAAATGCCGTTGAGGTCCTCGCCTGCCGCCCCCACAAAGGGCTCGCCCTGCAAATCCTCATTGCGGCCCGGCGCCTCGCCAATAAACATCACGCGAGCGCGGGGGTTTCCCACGCCAAACACGATGTTGCGGCGCGACTGGTAAAGCTGGCAAAGGTGACAATCGCCCAGAACGGCCTCGATCTCCTCGAGTGCGACCTCACGCGGCGCCTGATGGCTATGGCCGGGGATGTGCATGACGCCCATCGCGGCTCCTACACGTAGACCTTGTCGAGACGCATGCCAAAGCCGCAAGCGACCTCGTAGTTAATCGTGCCGCGTAGGCGCGCCATCTCGTCCATGGTAATCTCGGCATCTCCATCGCGGCCGACAATGATCATCTCGTCACCATACTCGGCCTCGGGAATCTCATGCGCCGGATTGGACTGAATGGCGACCATAAACTGGTCCATGCAGATATTGCCCACCTGACGTACACGCTCGCCGCGATACAGCACGTCCATACGATTGGAAAGCGTACGCGAAAGGCCATCGGCATAACCGATCGGCAGAGTGCAGATCTGAACGCGCGTGCGCGGTACGCGATAGGTAAAGCCGTAGCCCACACCCTCGCCCATCGCGGGATGCGCCACGCGCGTCACACGCGCATGGACGCTCATGACGGGGTCAAGCTGCATCACGCGACCACTCAGCTCACATGGCTGCAGACCATACAAACCGATACCGGCACGAATCATGTCAAAGTGCATTGAAGAATCGAGCATCGAGGACGGCGTATTGGCACAATGCACGATACCGCATTCAAAACCTGCGTCCTTAATAGCCTGAACGGCCTCGGTAAAACGCTGGCACTGCAGCTTGTAGTCCCAACCCGAAGGTTCATCGGCCGTGGCAAAGTGCGTAAATACGCCGTCGCACTGAATGCCGCGATGGAAACTGATGCCGCGTACAAAGTCGAGCACCTGTGTGTAGTGGACACCGATACGATTCATGCCCGTCTCGATGGCAAGATGGTACTTGCCCACCTTGCCCGCCGCGACGGCGCATTCGCCATACGCGAGAGCAAAATCGGACGTATAGACCGAGGGCATGATATCGAACTCGAGCAACGTAGGAATAGCCTCGATGGGCGGCTCGCTTAGAATCAGGATGGGCTTGGTGATCCCGCCCTGACGGAGCCCAACGCCCTCGTTGACCGTCGCCACGGCAAACATGTCGGCACCGGCCGAATACATGATTTTGGCGCACTCGAGGGCTCCGTGACCATAAGCATCGGCCTTGACCACGCAGCACAGCCGCTGACGCGGATTCAACAAGTTCTTATAGGCCCTCGTGTTGCGACGGAGCGCCCCACGGTCGATCTCGACCCAGGACCAGCGCGTCAAATCGGCTTTATTCATGATTAGTCATCCGACCCTTCGTCCATGATTCCTAGATCTTCGAGCGCATCCTTTGCCGCCAGCTCCATGGCAGGACCGATCAAGTCGATAAGATCGGTCGCGATAACGCTCTTCTCACCATACTCCGTCGCCGCGGCAAAACCGGCGTAGCTGTGGAGTGCGACGGCGTACGAATACAGCAACTCCCAACGATTCATCTCGTCGCGCATAGTGGCAAGCGTGCCGGCCAAAATACCCGCAAGAACATCACCCGAACCGGCAGTTGCCAGAGAAGCCGGACCCGAGAGTGGCAGCAGCACGCGCTCAACGCCACAGATAGCCGTCGTCGGCCCCTTGGCAATGACCACCAGATTGTCGGAGCCGGCAGCCCAGACAACCTTCTGCGCGGCCGCAATCGCGGTACCAAGGTCGTTCACCTCGTCACCGGCAACCAGACGCGAAAGCTCACGATAGTGCGGCGTCATAACCAACGGCTGCTCGCGACGATACATCTCGGGGTTGCTATCAATACCGTCAATGGCAATCTTAGCAAGGCAGTTGAGTGCATCGGCGTCCAAAATAAGCGGCACATCAAGCTCAAGCAAGCCCGAAACCACCTGCATAGCGCCGGCAGACACCGTCATACCGGGACCGCACAGCACGCAGCTGTACTTCTTTGCGATCTCGCACACCGTCATGCGCGCAGCGGCGCCAAAGGAGCCGCGGGAATCAGACGGAATAGCAAAGACGGGAATCGAAGGAAGCGCCATGCGAATGAGATTGGCGCAGGCGTCAGGAGCCGCGACTGCCACGTAACCAGCACCCGCGCGAGCTGCAGACTTGGCCGCCATAATGGCAGCACCAGGATATTGCGCAGATCCGGCGACAATGAGCACAGAGCCACGGGAATACTTATCGATATTCGTAGGCAGTGGAGCAAAGTAATCAACTAAGTCACCGGGCTCGACAATCTCAGCGGCGTGATCGACATCATCGATGACCTCGTCAAGACGATCATAAAGATTGCCACAGACCAAGTCGCCAGCATACTCAGGGCCATCAGCGCTATACAGACCGATCTTGGGCGCAATCATCGTCACCGTACGCTCGGCACGAATGCAGTCGTCATCAACAACGCCCGTCTCGGCATTCAGGCCCGAGGGGACATCAATGGATACGACACAATCGGCACACTCATTGACCGTAGGAATCCAAATGGAAAACGGCGCACGCAGATTCCCGTGGAATCCGGTGCCAAAAATAGCATCGACAACAACATCGGCCTTATCAATCAAAACCGCGAGCTCATCGCGCGAGGGACCGACGCAAACGTGCACATCGCGGCCGGCAGTGCGGCGAGCAACATGACGCGCCAGAGCAGCAGGAATCTCATCCGGCTCAACCGGAGAAACGATATCTACGTCCACACCCTTATGGCTCAAGATATCGGCGGCAACCCAACCGTCGCCGCCGTTATTACCAAAACCGACCAGAACGAGAACCCGATCGGGATTGAGCTTCAAGACCTCGTTGGCGGCAAACTCACCCGCTAGCTCCATAAGCTCGGCCTTCGAAGTCCCTTCGCGCTCGATGATATCCTCGAGACGAACGACTTCTTCGGTACTCAAAACCGGTTTCATCTATGCTCCTAGCGTATCTTGCGAAGCATCGCCCAGGTGCTCCGTCAAAGCTGAATTCTGCAGCTGCTCAAGCTCATCTAAAACAGAGCGAGCCTCTTTAAATGTCTGCGCAACGCGCTCCTTGGTACTCACCTTTTCCCCTTTTGGCTTAGGCCGAGCATCTTCGGTAATTGCGATGGCATTCGCAACGGCTAAGTCTCCTGTAAGCGTAATGGAAAGAGCGACCTCAACAACGCCCAGCTCTTGAGCAATCTCAAGCGCACGACCGGAAAGTAATGCTTTAGGTTTGCCAAGTTTATCACGCGTTACCGAAACATCCTTGCGGCCAACACCTTGGCTAAATCCCGTTCCAAGAGCTTTTAGCACCGCTTCACGCGAAGCAAAGCGGCTGGCATAGTGAGCGGCGGGGCGCGAGGAGGCATCGCAATACGCGCACTCTTCTTCGGTAAACACACGCCAAGCAAACGACGGTGTCTTTTCTAGAATTGATTTCATGCGGGAAATCTCGACGATATCAACGCCGATACCAGCTTCAGCCATGTTCACCTCCATATCGCACAGACTAAGTTATTGTAGCCCGTTAACAGAAGATGCGACAACGAGGGTTATAAAACACAGCTACTATGTGGGACAAAAGCCCGTAAACGCAAAAAAGGGGGAGGCCGCGAGGCCTCCCCCTTCTTCAGTTTCGCATGACG
>CABVDE010000050.1 GCA_902496945.1 uncultured Collinsella sp. | reverse complement strand
GTGGCAGGCGCCGGGTCGGTCAGGTCGTCTGCGGGGACGTAGACAGCCTGGACGGAGGTAATGGAGCCCGTCTTGGTCGAGGTAATGCGCTCCTGGAGGTCGCCCATCTCGGTTGCCAGCGTGGGCTGGTAACCAACGGCGGACGGCATACGGCCCAGCAGTGCGGAAACCTCGGAACCTGCCTGGGAGAAGCGGAAGATGTTGTCGATGAACAGCAGAACGTCCTGGCCACGATCGCGGAAATACTCAGCGGTGGTAAGGCCGGCCAGACCGATGCGCAGACGCGCTCCGGGCGGCTCGTTCATCTGACCATAGACCAAGCAGGTCTTGTCGATAACGCCAGACTCGCTCATCTCGAGGAACAGGTCGGTGCCCTCGCGGGTACGCTCGCCGACGCCGGTGAACACCGAGGTGCCGCCGTGCTCCTGGGCGAGGTTGTTGATGAGCTCCTGAATCAGAACGGTCTTGCCGACGCCGGCACCGCCGAACAGACCCGTCTTGCCGCCACGGATGTAGGGCTCAAGCAGGTCGACGGCCTTGATGCCGGTCTCGAAGATCTCGGTCTTGGTGGTGAGCTCGTCAAAGCGGGGCGCTGCATGGTGGATGGGGTAGAACTCCTCCACCTCGGGCATGGGCTTGCCGTCGACGGGCTTGCCCATGACGTTCCAAATGCGGCCGAGCGTCTTGGGGCCAACGGGCATCTTCATGGGCTCACCGGTATCGGTGGCGATGAGGCCGCGCTGCAGGCCGTCGGTCGAGGACATGGCGACCGTGCGGACGACGCCGCCCGGAAGCTGGCTCTCGACCTCGAGGATCGTGCTCAGATGACCGATCGGGGTCTCGGCCTCGACCGTGAGCGCGTTGTAGATCGGGGGCACCGCGCCGTCAAACTTGACGTCGACGACAGGGCCGATGATACGCACGATGCGACCATCACCGGCAGTCGTCTTCTTGGTGGCTTCCTCGACCGCAAGCTTTACGGTGTTATTAGCCATTACTGTTCCTCCAATGCTGAGGCTCCGCCGACGATCTCGTTGATCTCGGTCGTGATCGAAGCCTGGCGCACGCGACTATACGTGCGGGTAAGGGTCGAGATGATCGCGGTGGCGTTTTCCGTCGCGGAGTGCATGGCCTTGCGGCGCGCACCCTGCTCGGCGGCCGCCGAATCGATCAGGGCCTGGTAGATGACCGTCAGGATATACGACGGTACAAGCTTGCCGAGAACATGCTCGGGAGAGGGCACGAACTCGAACGTGGACGAGATGCGCTTAGGGGCGTCGGTCTCGTTCTTACGCGGACCGTGGGCCATAGCGATCATCTCGGGATCGAGCGGCAACAGATGCTCGACGCGAAGCTCCTGATCCACGCGGTTCTTGGCGTGGTGGTAGACAAGCTCGACACGGTCAAGCTCACCGGCACGATACGCATCGCAGATATGAGAGGAGATCATGCGAGCCTGATTGAAATCGGGCTCGGAGGAGTTGCCCTCAAAGTGCATGATGACGTTTGCGCGGTCGCGAAAATACGTGGCCGGTTTGCGCCCGCACGCAATGATCTCGCACTCGATGCCGTCGTTCGCCCAAGAAGCGGCGAGCTTTTCGGCCGTGCGCTCCACCGTCGTATTGAAACCGCCGGCAAGGCCGCGGTCCGAGGCAATAACGACAATCAGGCCATGCTTGACGCTCTCATGCTTTTGCAGCATGGGATCGGTGCCCGAACAGGAGGCGTCGCCGGCGACCGTCAACATGACGTCGGTCAGCGCCTCCTTATAGGGCTCGGCCTGCTTGGAGCGATCGAGGGCACGACGGATCTTGGCCGTAGAGACCATCTCCATCGTGCGCGTGATCTGCTTGGTCGTGGTAACCGAGGAGATTCGCTTCTTAATGTCGCGAAGGTTGGCCATGGGGCTTAGTTCTCCTCTGATCCAGAAACATCCGAATGGTGCTTGGCCATGAACTGCTGCTTAAAGTCGCCGATGACGCGCAAGAGCTCGGCCTTGGTGTCGTCATCGATCTTCTTGGCGCGAACCTTGTCGAGCAGCAAGCCAAAGCCATTGTCCATGTACTCGATGAGCTCGGCACGGAAGGGCAGCACGTCGGCGATCTCCAGGTCATCCAGGAAGCCCTCGTTGCCAGCGAACAGCGCAACGATCTGCTCGGAAACCTCGAACGGCTTGTAGCGCGGCTGCTTAAGGAGCTCAGTCATGCGAGCGCCGTGGGTAAGCTGCTTTTGCGTGGCATCGTCGAGGTCGGAACCGAACTGCGTAAAGCCGGCGAGCTCCTGGTACGAAGCGAGGTCCAGGCGAAGGTTGCCGGCGACCTGCTTCATGGCCTTGGTCTGCGCGTCGCCACCGACGCGGGACACGGAGATGCCCACGTCGACTGCCGGGCGCTGGCCCTGGAAGAAGAGCTCGGACTGCAGGTAGATCTGACCATCGGTAATGGAAATAACGTTGGTCGGAATGTAGGCCGAGACGTCGCCGTCCTGGGTCTCGATGATCGGCAGAGCCGTCATGGAGCCGTAACCGTTCTTCTTGGACATCTTGACGGCACGCTCGAGCAGACGAGAGTGCAGGTAGAAGATGTCGCCAGGATAGGCCTCGCGTCCGGGCGGACGATGCAACGTCAGCGACATCTGACGGTAGGCCACGGCCTGCTTGGACAGGTCGTCGTAGATGACGAGCACGTGGCCGCCGGGGTTGGTCTCGCTGGCGGGCTTGCCGTCCTCGCCGTTGTACATGAAGAACTCGCCGATAGCGGCACCGGCCATAGGCGCGATATACTGCATAGGGGCGGAATCGGCAGCGGTGGCCGAAACGATGATGGTGTAGTCGAGCGCACCATGCTGCGCGAGGGTCTCGCGGATGTTGGCAACCGTGGAGGCCTTCTGGCCGATGGCGACATAGATGCAGACCATGCCCTTGCCGCGCTGATTGAGGATAGCGTCGATGGCGATGGCGGTCTTACCGGTCTTACGGTCGCCGATGATAAGCTCACGCTGACCGCGGCCAATAGGCACCATGGAGTCGATAGCGAGCAGACCGGTCTGAACCGGCTCGCACACCGGGGTACGGTCGATGACGCCGGGGGCCTTGAACTCGATGGGGCGGCGATGCGTGGCGACGATGTCGCCGAGGCCGTCGATAGGCTGGCCGAGCGGATTGACGACGCGACCGAGCATGGCACGGCTCACGGGGATATCCATAATGCGGCCAGTGGTGCGGCACTCGTCGCCTTCCCTAATGGAGTCGACGGCACCGAACAGAACGGCGCCGACCTCGTCACGGTCAAGGTTCTGGGCAAGGCCGAAGACGGTCTCACCGGTATCGGAGCTCTTGAACTCCAGAAGCTCGCCTGCCATGGCGCTCTTGAGGCCGGAGACGCGCGCGATGCCGTCGCCTACCTCGTCGACCGTTGAAACCTCATGCGTATCGACCGTCGCGGAGAGGCTCACGAGCTGCTCCTGCAGTTTCTTGGCGATATCCTGGGCATTGAGGGTTTCGGACATTAGGCTTCACCTCCGTACGAATTAGCAGAGTTTGCGAGGGTCTCCTGCGCGATACGCAGCTGCGTCTTGACGGAAATGTCACGACGCTCACCGCGGGCCTCGAGCACCATGCCGCCCACGATAGACGGGTCGACCTGCTCGATAAGGAATACCTTGCGGCCGAAGTCCCGCTCGCATTTCTTAGTGATGGTTTGACGCAGCTCGTCGTCGAGCGGGATCGCCGTGGTGACGGTCACGCCCACTACATCCTCGTCTTCCTCGGCAACATACTTAAAGGCAGCTGCCACCTTGGGAAGAAGGTCGAGCTGGTCGCGCTTGGACATGGTGTCGAGCACGGCGATAATCTCGGGGCTGGCAGAAGCCAGGCGCTCGATCATCTCGAGGTCCTCGAACACATGGTTCTCGGCCTTAGCGGCTTCCAGAAGGGATCGCGCGTAGGTCTCGAGCACCTTGTCCTGATAGCGGCTAGTCGGCATTCAGGCTACCTGCTTCCTGGATATAGCGCTCGATGAGCTTCTTCTGCTCGGCCTCGTCCTCGAGTGCCTCGCCCACGATCTTGGTGGCGACGGCAACGGACAGGTCGGCGATGGAGCTCGCGGCACCGGCGTAGATGGACTTGCGCTCGTCCTCGACGGTCGTATGGGCCTTGGCGATAATCTCCTCGGCCTCCTTGTGGGCAGCCTCGATGATACGGGCGCGCTCGGACTCGGCGTCCTTACGGGCCTCGAGAACGATATCGGCAGCCTGACGACGGGCGTCGGTGACGATCGAGTCGGACTCAGCGCGCTTGGCGATAGCCTCCTGCTTGGTCTTCTCGGCCTCGTCGAGGCTCTCCTCGATCTTCTTGCCGCGCTCCTCCATGGTTTTCATGATGCCCGGCAGGGCGACCTTGGCCAGCACGATCCAGATAATCAGGAAGGCGATAAGCGCCGGGATGAACTCCGCCATCTTAGGGATGAGGATGTCCGCACCGGCAGCGCCGTCCTCAGCGAACGCGGAAACCGGCATGAGCAGCGCGGCCGCAGACGCGGAGAGTGCGATCGCGCTCTTCTGGGATGAAAGATTCATACTTGACGCTCCGTGCTATTTAACGATCAGCGCGACAACGAAGCCGATCAGAGCCAGAGCCTCGCCGAAGGCGGAGCCCATGATGAAGACGGTGAACACGCGGCCCTGGACCTCAGGCTGACGGGCCATAGCACCCGTAGCACCCAGAGCAGACAGGCCGATAGCAAGACCAGCGCCGATAACACCGAGACCGTAACCGATAACTCCCACGATTCCTCCTTTGTCGTGCGTGTCTTATTTCACGCAGGATAACCTTTTTATAACTGCCGGGCTCCATGGGTACGGGCACCGGCGGTTTAACGAATTGCCTTACCTTTAAGGCGCGAGCGGAAGACTACTCCTCCTCCGCGACCTCCTCTGCCTCGGAGACATACACGGCGGTAAGGACCGTGAAGACGTAAGCCTGGATGGCACCGACCACAAGCTCGATCGCATAGATCAGGATGAGGATGGCAAGCCAGGCTAGCGAAGGCAGGGCGCCGACGGCGTGGGCCGCGGAAACCTGCTGGAGCAGCGGCTGCATGAACATGCTCGCCATGATGGCGAACGAGCCCATGACCACGTGTCCTGCAAACATGTTGCAGAACAGACGGACGGCGAGCGTGATGAGGCGCAGGAAGGTCGAGAAGAGCTCGACGACCCACACGAGCACGTTCATCGGGAAGCTCACGCCCTGCGGGGCGAGGCTCTTGATGTAGCCGATCACGCCGTGAGCCTTGCATCCGTAGTAGATGAAGTACACGAAGGCGAAGATGGCGAGCGCAGCGGTGGAGCCGATAGCGCCGGTGCCGGGCTTCATTCCCGGGATCAGGCCGATCATGTTATTGATCAGGATGAACAGGAAAAGCGAGCACAGGAACGGGAAGTGCTTCTTCCAGTTCTCACCCACGACGCCCTTGCCGATATCGTTCTCGACGTACTCGATGATGTACTCGAAACCGTTGACGAAGAAGCCCTTGGGAACCAGGGTCTGCTTCTTCTTGAACACGGCCAGGACGATCAGGAGCACGATCGTGGAGACGATCAGCCAAAACGAGTACTGCGTGATACCGCAGCTCAGATCGCCCACGACAGGGGTGGAGCTGAACTCGCTGACCAGATGATTAATCTCATCGGGCAGCTTTTCAAAAATTTCCACGACTTACCTTTCGACCTCATGAGGATCCCGCAGTGCCTTGGCGACACGAACTGTGCAGGCGGCCATAAAGGCCACAAAGCCGATCGCCTCGCCCAGGAGGAACATGCGAAATGCCTCTCCGAACAACACAAACACGATCAGGGTAAAGACGAGCAGTGCGATCGCCGAGACCGCCAGGCTCACCATGCCCTTGAGCATGTCCGCATTCTGCTTATCGTCAAGAACCGGCTTGAGCGTAAAGACAAAGGGAAGAAAGGCGACCGCGCCCGCGACGGCACCTGCAACGATAGCGAGCAGATCGGCTATCTGAAACACCGGCTTCCTCACTTTCCTTTTTTAACGCTTCACAGAACAGTTCCCGCCAAACATTGGTGACTATTGTACGAGCCAATCGCCAAAGTACAACTGTAAAAACATCGGTTAATACGCACCTGTTCGTTTTCTTAAGACCTTCTTTATGCCGCAGTTACGGTAATGCGTTTTTTCGAACCCCGCGGAGCAAAACGTCCATTAACTAAAGGTGCGCACAGGCGTCTTCTACTTGCCCGCGCGCACCATTTCTTCGTATTTGCGACCGTGGCCGACAAGGCCCGACGACTAGAGCGTGCCGTAGATGCGATCGCCGGCGTCGCCCAGGCCGGGAACGATGTAGGCAGCCTCGTTGAGATGGTCGTCGATGGCACAGGTATAAATGTGCACGTCGGGATCCTTCTCGGTGAGCGATTCGAGGCCCTCGGGGGCTGCGACGATGCACAGCATGCGGATATCCTTGACACCGCGCTCGCGCAGATAGCTGATGGCCATCTCGGCCGAACCGCCCGTGGCGAGCATGGGGTCGACAACCAGGCAGATGCGCTGGTCGATATCCTTGGGCATCTTGCAATAATACTCATGCGGCTCGTGGGTGACCTCGTCGCGCTCCATGCCGATGTGGCCCACGCGAGCAGAGGGCACCAAGTCGAGGATGCCGTCGACCATGCCAAGGCCAGCACGCAGGATGGGCACGATGGCGAGTTTCTTGCCGGCAAGCTGTTTGAACGTGGCGGTAGTGATGGGGGTCTCGACCTCGACGTCTTCCATAGGCAGGTCGCGCATGGCCTCGTAGCCGTCAAAAAGCGCAAGTTCGCGCACAAGCTGGCGGAACTGGTTGGTACCGGTGTTTTTGTCGCGCAGGATCGACAGCTTGTGCTGGACGAGCGGGTGATCGACAAGCGTCACACGGGACGCATCGTAGGTAACGGTCATGGGTTGATTGCCCCTTTCGTTGTGGCCGCAAAACGGCCTTGCTGACAAGGCGCGCAGCAATGTTGCCGCGCACTCCATGTATAAGTTTAGCGGTTTGTTGTATCGAGCGGCCCATCGCAGCCCTACTGTGCGGTACTGAGTGAGCGCTTGACGGCATCACGCCAGCCCGCAAGGTTTTGCTCGCGGCGCTCGGCGGACATGTGGGGAAGGAAGGTCCTAACGATCTGGGCATTTTGCTCCAGCTCTTCCAGGTCTTCCCAATAGCCGACGGCAAGACCCGCCAAGCACGCGGCACCGATTGCCGTGGTCTCCACCGTCTCGCATTGCAGCACGGGGATATCCAGCAGGTCGGCCTGGAATTGCATGATGAACTCGTTGCACGAGGCACCGCCATCGACAGACAGGCGCTCGATCGAAAGCCCCACGTCCTGCTCCATGGCGCGAAGCACGTCGTAGCTCTGATATGCCATGGATTCGCAGGCGGCACGTACGATGGTCGCACGGCTCGACGCGCCGGTCAGACCGCACACGATACCGCGGGCACGCGGGTCCCACCAGGGAGCGCCCAAACCCGCAAAGGCGGGAACAAAGTAGCAGCCCTCGTTGTCGTTGATCGAAGCGGCGAGCTGCGCCGACTCACTCACGTTCGAGATGATGCCCATGTTGTTGCGAAGCCAGTTCATGGTGGAGCCGGCAGCAAAGATGGAGCCCTCGAGTGCATAGCTGATCTTGCCGTTCGTGGCGATACCGATGGTGGAGACCAAGCCGTTCTTGGACTCGACGATCTCGGAACCGGTATTCATGAGCATAAAGCAACCCGTGCCATAGGTGTTTTTGGTCTGGCCGGGACGGAAGCAACAGTGGCCGAACAGCGACGCCTGCTGGTCGCCCGCCACACCCATGATGGGCGGCATGTTGGTCATGATGTCGCTCGCGACGCGGCCGTAGTCGCCCGAGCTCCAACGAACCTCGGGCATCATGGAACGCGGAACATCAAAGAGCGCCAGCAGGTCGTCGTCCCAATCGAGCGTATGAATATTAAAGAGTGCCGTGCGGCTGGCATTGGTGTAGTCGGTGGCAAAGACCTGGCCGCCGGTGAGGTTGTAGATGAGCCAGGTATCGATGGTGCCAAACATGAGGTCGCCCGCCGCCGCGCTCTCGCGCGCGCCGTCGACGTTGTCGAGAATCCACTGCACCTTGGAGGCCGAGAAATACGGGTCGAGCGTGAGCCCCGTGCGAGAGCGCACCAGCTCCTCGCAACCCTGTTCAACCAACGCGTCGACTGCCGGCGCGGTACGGCGGCACTGCCATACGATGGCGTTATAGATGGGTTGGCCGCTCACGCGGTCCCAGACCACCGTGGTCTCGCGCTGGTTGGAGATGCCGATAGCGGCAATGCGGTCGGAGTGGATACCGCTCTTAAACTGGACTTCCATCATGACGGCGATTTGACTGGCGAGGACCGCCATGGGGTCTTGCTCTACCCAACCGGGACGCGGAAAACTCGTTTTGATGCTGCGACGTGCCTGCGCGACGATGCAGCCGTACTCGTCGACGATGGTCGCAAGTGCCGAGGTGGTGCCGCAGTCGAGCGCCATGATGTAGGAACCGCCAAAGTTAAACGAGGCATCTTCCATGCCCAGGCTGCCCAGATTCAACGACATCGCTTACACCTTTCTATTGCATCGGGTCGGACAGGACCCGCTCGATCTCTGATGCGGGAAGCGCGCCTTGGCGCAGTATCTGGAGCCCGCCGTGTTGGAACGACACGATGGTCGAGGCGTCGCGACACGGAGTCTCACCGGCGTCGACGGCAACATCGACCCCCTCCAGGATGCGACTCTCGACGGCGGCAAAGCTTGCCGGCGAGGGCGCGCCGTGCGTGTTGGCGCTCGTGCAGGCAAGGGGACTGCCGCAGGCGCGGATGAGCGCTTGGACCACGGGAGAGGCCGAAGCGCGCAGGGCCACGGTGTCGTCGGCAGCGCGCATAAAGGTCGGCACGCAGGGGGCTGCCTTGACCACGATAGTCAGGGCTCCCGGCCAGCATCGTCGCGCGAGTACGCGGGCATCTTCCGGGATATCCACGCCATAGCGGTCGAGTGCTTCGACGCCATCAACCAGCCAAGCCACAGTTTGCGTGAGCTCGCGCTGCTTGAGAGTAAAGATGCGGCGGTAGCCAGTACCGAGTGCGGGGACTGCGACGCCGTTGACGGCAGCCTGCGGATCGCACGGCCACGGCAGAGATTCGCTTGTATCTTGGGGCACGGCGTCCGAGAAGGCGTTGACTGCCACAGCGACGCCATAGACGGTCTCGGTCGGGATCAGGGCCAGGCCGCCATGGCCGAGCACCTCGGCCGTACGCTCGACGGCGAGCCGATGCGGCTCGCGCGCTCCCTCGAATACCCGATAGACCGTCTGCATGTGTATGCCAGCCCCTTACGCTCTGGTGAAAGTTTGTTTACTGAGGGGCATTCTCGCACGAAACGTTTAACCTATTTGTCCACAGCGCATGTTGGTTTGGTGAGCGGCTATAGCAGTCGGTGAAAGTGAGGGGGTTATTGGACTGCGACGAACTTCTTTGGCCTGCCGGCATGGCGTTCCTGAGCGGCGTAACGCTCGATGCTGTCGATCGTAATCATCCGACGGCCGTCGACAAGCTCAACATCGAGTTTGCCGGCTTTGACCAGCGCAGTGATTCGCGGTGCGGAAACCCTGAGGTCCGCCGCCGCGTCCTTAAACGTTCGACACGCCGCTTCCCGAGCGTCCTCGTGGTCGATTTCGACTGAAAGGGCCACGACCTCGGCCGAACGCTCGTACCCAGCCGGAGCCCGACCATTGTTAAGATCGTCGGCCAAAAACGCCATCAGCGCCTCGATGGCATGAGCTATTGCTTCTTCGCGCGTATCGCCATCGGCAAAGGCCCCGGGGACCTGCGGGAAGCTGGCACAGTAACCGTCGTCTTCTTTTATGAGAACGCAGTCATAGGTAAATCGTTGTTTCATTATGACCCCTTCGGCTACCAACCAGCTTGCCGGCGAATGCTTGCCCATGTCCCCTTCTTCGGCCGATTGCCACCAGAGCCATTTACGGTCACAACGCGATCACCAGAAACATACTTAGCATGGCTGCCGACCTGCGCGACTTTCACGAATCCATCGTGTTTGAGCAGGGCAATGATTTCCCGAAAGGTAGGAGGTTGCATGGGCCGACCTCTTTCAGCCGTCCTAATTATAAACTACTTTATAGTTTTTGATAAATCAGTTAATAAATATTACTGACGCTGTTTGGGCTCGATGACGATGGCTCGGACGATGCGGGGACGATCGGTGAGGTCGCGGACGATGCGCACATCCGACAGGCCCGCTTGGCGGCAGAGCTCGGCGGCGGCGTCGAGAGCGCCCTCGTAGAGCTCGCAGGCAAAGAGGCCACCGGCGCGCAACATGTAGGGCGCCGCGTTGAGCAAGCGGCGGAAGATGTCGAGGCCGTCGGCACCGCCTTCGAGCGCCAGGTCGGGCTCAAAATCCTTGACCTCGTGCGGCAGCGAGCGCATGACGTCGGTGGGAATGTACGGAGGGTTGGAGACGAGGACGTCGAAGGTGCCCCACTCTTCGCGGGGAATCGAGCTTACCAGGTTGGTGAGGCTGAATGCGACCTCGTCTGCCGTGAGACCTAGGGCGTCGCGGTTTTTGGTTGCCAGGTCGATGGCGCGCGGCTCGATATCGGTAGCGGTGCAGGCGACATGGCCGCGACGCTCCCAAGCAAGGGAGAGCGAAATGCAGCCCGTGCCGCAGCCGACCTCGAGAACGCGGGCGACGCGGGGCTCGGCGGGAGCGGGCTCGGTGGCCTCGGCGGCGTTCTGCGCGGAGGTCGTCTCCTGGTCGTCGCCTTCGATGGCAATGCCGTATTCGTCGAGCTCGGGCTCGTGGGCTTCCATGGCCTCGGCTTCTGCTGCTTCGCTTTCTGCTGCCCGCGCGGCGGCTTCCTCGGCCTCGCGATCGGCCAGCTCCTCGGCATAGGCGCGGCTGCCAAGTACGTCGCTGCCCAGCGCCGCCTCGTCGGCAGCCGTGAGGTTGGCGGCACGGCGCTCGGCAGTCGCGCGTTCATCGGCCAGTGCTGCCTCGGCCTTGCGGGCCTGCTCGACTTCATCGTTCCAGGGCAACTCCACGCGCTGACGGGCGGCGGCCTCGGGGCTCAGCACCTCGGCATCCAGATAGTTCAGAACTTCCTCGACGAGCATCTCGGTCTCGGGACGTGGAATGAGCACGCCGGGGGCGCACGCTACGTCGATCATGCGGAACTGCGTGCTACCCGTGATGTACTGCAGCGGTTCGCCCTTGGCGCGGCGGACGACAGCCGCATGCATGGTCTCGAGCTGGGCCGCGTCGAGCGTCTCGTCCATGCGCATATACAAGTCGATGCGCGCCAGGCCCGTAGCCGCGCACAGCAGCCACTCGGCAGAAAGACGGGGATGCTCCTCGCCGCGCTCGGCCAGGTACTCCTTGGTCCACTCGAGACAACGCTTGATGGTCCAGATCTCGTTTGCCATGGGGTCCTCCCCTCTTGAGCGCCAGGCGGCGCGTGAATGTCGGAGCAGATTGTACGCGAGGGTGGCACGCGGTAAGGGACGATTGGAAGCGATTATCGAGAATCAGCCCAGATTTTTGCTCGCGGCGCAATCGAAGTGCTCATTTGTCGACGTCTAGATTTGCATCCGTCAAGCTTTTGGCAAGGTGGCCCAAAACTGACCAATATCTAACCAAGAACTTGCCACATTGCTTGACAGGCGACGCACCAAAAAGGGCCCCGCGACTTCTTGGACGATATTTCGAGCATTATTTTTAAAAATGATAAGTAACTTTAAGCAGGTAAACAACTTAATTGTTATTAAAGAAGATTGAATAAACTCACAAAGCAATGTGCCCAACCTAGTCATTGGGGACGTTCTTATTTGACTAGTCGTTTAAGAACGTCCCCAATGACTACTAAGCCAGGAGTGTCCCAAACTGCCGGCAGAAAAGGAACGTCCCTAAGTGCCAACTAATTTAAGAACGTCCCCAATGACTACCTCTAAGGCGCCGCAGGTTGAGCATACCGCATCCGGAGCAAGGCAACGCCGCAGGTAGAGGACGGACAGCGAGCGGGCCGCATTTGAGACAAGGTGACGTGAAACAAAAGGGCGCTGACCTTCTGGTCGCGCCCTTGAAGTTGAACGTCAGATTGTCCAAA
>CABVDE010000049.1 GCA_902496945.1 uncultured Collinsella sp. | reverse complement strand
AGGAGATGGAGCAGCTGCTCGAGTGCGTCTACACCGATACCCCGGTCACGTTCTAATCAGCATACATTGTTCTGATGAGGGTCCCGCGCTTTGTGCGCGGGACCTTTTTGCTATGGTGCAAAGATGCCTGTCCCCATCGCACCAAGTTGGTGCAAAGGAGTCAGGTTAGTTTGCGCCAATGTTGAGTGAATGAAAGGGCGGGGTCTCGTATGTCGCTGCCTATGGTTTATGGCGGTCCCGGCCGGTATGTTCAGGGGCCGGGGGAGCTTTCGCGCCAGGGCAGGTATTTGTCGTGGTTGGGCTGCGCCGCCTATGTCTTGTTTGACCAGGGTACTGAGGATCGGCTGTGCAAGCAGATCGTCGATGGATTCCTAGACGATGGCATGAGTGATCCGTTCTTTAAGGTCTATGACGGTCCATGCACGGAGGCGGCTGTTGTCGAAATGGCCAAGGAGGCCCAGGCCGAGTATTGCGACATGGTGGTCGGTATCGGCGGTGGCAAGATGCTCGACATCGCCAAAGCCGTTGCGCACTTTGCCGAACTTCCGCTGTGCGTGTGCCCCACGGCGGCATCGATGGACGGTCCGTGCAGCGCGATTTCGGTGTTGTATCACGAAGATGGGTCGTTCGACTACTATCTGGCACTTGCGAAGAATCCCGACCTGGTCGTGGTCGATACCGATGTGGTCGCCGCGGCGCCGTTGCGCATGACGGTTGCCGGCATGGGCGATGCGCTGGCAACATACTTCGAGGCGCGTTCGTGCGTTGCGGCACGGGGCACGAACGAGCATGGTGGTACGCCGGGACACTTGGCCTTGGTCGCTGCCCGCGCCTGCTACGACACGCTTATGGAGTGCGGTGTGGCTGCTAAGCGTGACCTCAAGAAGGGCCGCATGTCACCAGCCGTTGAGCGCCTGATCGAGTGCAACATTCTGCTTTCAGGCGTTGGATTTGAGAGCGGCGGCTTGGCACTAGCGCATGCCATCGCCAACGGCCTGACGATTCTGCCCGAGTGCAACGCCATGCACGGCGAAACCGTGGCATTTGGCCTGGTAGTCCAGCTTCGCCTGGAGCGTGCGCCCGAGCTTGACCAGGTGCTTGAGTTTTGCCAGCGCGTCGGCCTGCCGACGACGCTTGAGGACCTGGGGCTTGGTGAGATCTCGGATGCCGATCTGCTGAGCGTTGCGGATGCGGCTTTTAGAAACGAACGCAATATGGCCAACGAACAGACCAGGGTGACTAGACAAAAGCTCGTTGAGCTTATGCGTGCCGAGTAGGGAGGAAGGCGGAACAGACCTGTGATGAGGTCTGTCCCGCCTTTGCCTATCTACAGCTCGCAGACGTTCTGCGCGAGACCTTCGACATAGGCGATAACGTTATCGAACTCGATCTTGGCGCGGCGCTGCATGGCCTCGTGCGTCAGGAAGGCGACGTGCGGGGTAAAGATGCAGTTCTTGGCGTTGACGAGCGCGTAGTCGGCAGGGATCGGCGGCTCCATGTCGAAGACGTCGATGCCGGCACCGGCAAGCTTGCCATCGTTGAGCGCCTGGGCAAGGGCGTCGTTATCAACGATGGCGCCGCGGGCGCAGTTGATAAAGACAGCGCCGTCCTTCATCTGGGCGAACTGCTGGGCACCAAAGCTCTTGCGCGTGGCGTCGTTGTTGGGCAGGTGCAGGCTCACGATATCGGACTCGGCAAGCAGCTGCTCGAGTGAAACCTGCTCAATGCCTGCCTCGGCGGCCTCGGGGTGCTCGTGACGGGCGTAGCCCAGCACGCGGGCGCCAAAGGCCTTAAAGAGGCGGCCGGTGGCGCAACCGATTTTGCCGCAGCCCACGATACCCACCGTCTTGCCGCAGATCTCGGTGCCCATAAGGCCGGCGCTCGTCCTGCCGGCGCGAACGGCGGCATCAGCGGCGCCGACCTTGCGAAGCACGTCGATGGTAAGGCCGAGGGTGAGCTCTGCGACCGAAACATCGGAATAGCCGGCGCAGTTGCGCACCTCAATGCCGCGCTCACGGCAGGCAGAAAGCCCCACGTGGTCGATGCCCGTAAAGGCCACAGCGATCATCTTGAGTGCGTCGGCACCCTCGACGACTTCGGCGGGGTAGGGGTTGTTGGCGATCATGACGACCTCGGCGCCCTCGCTACGACGGGCGAGCTCGGCCGGATCGGTGGTCTTGGTATCGAAGTAGACAAACTCGTGGCCAGCCTCTTTGAGCGGGGCGGCAAGCTCATCGATGGTCTGCGTGGGAACTCCCAGCGGTTCGAGTAGTGCGATTTTCATCAGTGGGCTCCTTTGTATAAACCTATGCGATAGGGTTGGTAATAGATTGTAGGGCTGTTTTCGTCAAAGGTGCTCTGCATGGAATTTACCCGAGGCGCGAACTGATAGCGTATCATTATCTATCGCTTGTTTGCACTGCTCAGGGAGGGGGCGCGCATGGCGCAGGAACACGATCTGTTTGATGACATTATCGAGATCAGCAAGGGTTTCGACTTTCTTAAAAACCCGCTTGGCGGCGTGACCGACGCGCTCGATCCGTCGGCGCCGCAGTGGAATCCTGCCGACTACAAGGAGCGTCCGCGCGGCAACACCATTCCGTGTCTGGCCTGCAAAAACGAAAAGAGCGGCTGTACCGTGTGCATGGACGTGTGCCCGGTCAACGCCATCGAGGTCGAGGAAGACGCCATCGAGATCCTCGATACCTGCCGTAAGTGTGGCCTGTGTGCCGCCGCCTGCCCGACTGAGGCGATTATCTCGCCGCGTCTGGCGCCCAAAAACCTGTACGACGACATCGTCTCCGCTGCAACGAGCCACGAGACTGCCTACGTCACCTGCACGCGCGCGTTGAAGCGCATGCCGCGCGAGAACGAAGTCGTCGTCGCCTGCGTGGGCGATATTACTGCCGAGACCTGGTTCTCGGTGCTGGCCGATTACCCTAACGTGAGCGTGTACCTGCCGCTGGGCGTGTGCGATAAGTGCCGCAACATCGGTGGCGAGGACATTCTGGGCGAGGCCATCGCCACTGCCGAGGAGTGGGCCGGCACGGGTATGGGCCTGGAGGTCGACCCCAAGAGCCTTAAATGCCATAAGCGCCGCGAGTACGAGCGCAAGGAGTACATGGATAAGATTGCCCGTACCACGGGCCTGACCGTGACCAAGCTCAACCCGGCGACGGCAGCGCTGGCCTCGGTGACGCAGAAGTTGAAGGCCCACCGTCACCAGATCACGCAGCTCGAGCGTACGCTCAACACCATGTGCGGCACCACGACGACTAAGCGCCGCCGCACGCTCACGCACGGGCGCCAACTGGTGCTCTCGACGCTGCAAAACCACCCCGAGCTTGCCCAGAACATGCAGGTGAGCACGCCTGAATGCGATTTTGACAAGTGCACGTCGTGCGGCGAGTGCATCAATGTGTGCCCCACGTTTGCCTGCGATCTGGTGGGAAGCGGCCGTTTTGCGCTGGAGTCCACGTATTGTTTGGGTTGCGGCGCCTGCGTCAAGGTGTGCCCCGAGCATGCGCTCAAGCTCGTTGAGCACGACGCATCCAACCTGGTCGTCGTCGATCCCGAGGCCGAGGAAAAGGCTGCCAAGAAGGCTAAGGCCCACGAGGAAGCCGAGAAGGCTAAGACCGAGGCAAAGGTCAAGCTCAACAAGATGCTCGACCAAGTGGAGAAGCTCGCCGATTAACTAACTGCAATCGCATCACCGGCGGGACAAAATAATCAGAAGTGTTTGTCCCGCTACCAAAGAAGTTGCGGTGGAATAGTTCCTGTTTGGCCTTAGATAGGCAATTCTAGGAACTATTTCACCGCAACTTATGAAGGTTAGTTTGCGCCGCCGTGGTGTCCGGATTAGCCCGGATGCTGCGGCGGCGCTATACTTATGCAGTTTGAAATACCTGTACCTAAAGGAGCTGCTGTGTCCCTTTCTATCGGTATCGTGGGCCTGCCCAACGTGGGCAAGTCGACGCTGTTCACCGCGCTTACCAAAAAGACCGGCCTTGCCGCCAACTACCCGTTCGCTACGATCGACCCCAACGTGGGTATCGTCGACGTGCCCGATAGTCGTCTGCAAAAGCTCGCCGACATCGTCAACCCGGGCCGCATTGTGCCGGCGACGGTCGAGTTCGTCGACATTGCAGGCCTGGTGAAGGGTGCCAACGAGGGCGAGGGCCTGGGCAACCAGTTCCTGGCAAACATCCGCGAGACCGACGCCATCTGCGAGGTCGTGCGCTACTTTAAGGACCCCAACGTCATGCGCGAGGTTGGTCGTACCGGCGAGTTTGTCGATCCCGCCGGCGATGCCGACACCATCATGACCGAGCTCATCCTGGCCGACATGGGCACGCTCGAGAAGCAGCTGCCCAAGCTCGAAAAGGAGGCCAAGCGCGACAAGGAGCTCATGCCCAAGTTCGAGGTTGCCAAGCGCCTGCTCGCCTGGCTCAACGAGGGCAAGCGCGCCGCATCCATGGAGATGACCGACGAGGAGCGCGCCGCCGCCAAGGGCCTGTTCCTGCTCACCATGAAGCCCATCCTGTATGTGGCTAACGTGGACGAGGATATGCTCAACGACGATCTGGCGCCCATCGATGGCGTCAAACCGCTGCCCATCTGCGCAAAGATCGAGGCCGAGCTTTCCGAGCTCGATCCCGAGGACGCTGCCGACTACCTGGAGAGCCTGGGCCTGGAGCAGCCTGGCCTGGACGTGCTCGCGCAGGCCGCCTACAAGCTGCTCGGCCTGCAGTCGTTCTTTACGGCCGGCGAGATGGAGGTCAAGGCCTGGACGGTGCGCCAGGGCGCGACCGCTCCGCAGGCCGCCGGCGTCATTCACACCGACTTTGAGCGCGGGTTTATTAAGGCCGAGGTTATTGGCTACGACGACTACATCGAGCTCGGCGGCGAGCAGGGCGCCAAGGCTGCCGGCAAGCTGCGCATCGAGGGCAAAGAGTACGTTATGGCCGACGGCGATGTCGTCCACTTCCGCTTTAACGTGTAAGGACGACGTATATGTTCAAATATGGCAAAAAAGCCGGCTACATGGGCATTGCGCTGCTCGTGCTCGCGGTGCTTCCGCTGGTGGTCGCGGCGTTTGTGCTTCCTAACATTGGCCCCGAGGTGGCCACGAAGTTTAACGCCGCCGGTGAGGCAACGCGTTGGGGCAAGAGCTACGAGTTGCTGGCGCTGCCGGTGCTCAATCTGCTGCTCGGCGTGGCAACGTACTTTACGGCGGGACGCCAGGCAAAAAACAATGATGACTCCGCAGCCATGGCGCGCATCGTGTGCGAGCGCTACCTGCGCAACGGTTGCATCACGGGCGTGTTCCTTAACGTGATCAACGTCTACTTTATGTATTCGGCGATTACCGGCACGGGCTTTGGCCTGGGTTTTTAACTTTCCCCTTTAGGCAACGAGCCTACAAGCATATTCGATGGCTGCTGCGAGGCCGCCGCTCGATCGTGGTTGAAAGACCACATCGGCGGCGGCCTCGTTTTCGTATCCGGCGCCGCGGAGGGTCAGGGCGATGTTGGCGTCTAGGAGTAGGGGGAGCCCCCGCGTAGTAGTGGCGATAACGGTAGCCTGGTCGAGCGAGCAGCCGTGTGCTTGGCACAGAGTGGCGAGTTCGCCTTGTGACGGGGTGGAAGTCAGGACGGCGGCGACACGACTCGCTAGCAACGCAAATGCTGTGCGCTCGTCGAGCGAAAGATAATCGGCTTCAACGATAACGAGCTTGGGCGGCATGCCGTTGGCAAGATGTGCGGTCCCGCGCGGCCAGACCGAAGAATCCGGCATAGAAAACTCCTGTGTATTCGGCAAAACGTAAACTATAGTTTACGTTCTTGTTTTGCACCATTTCAAACTCGTTTGCATGGATGAACGTGCGAAACAGATTCTTGGCGAGCGAGTCGAGCAAAAGCGTGAAGGCCTTGGTATCTCCAAGGTCGATTTTTGCGTGGCGGCAGGAATCAGCCGCCCCTACCTCGATCAGATCGAGGGCGGAACGGCGAATATCACGCTCAAGGTTCTCTTTAAGATTGCACCCGCGCTCGGCATGACGGTGTCGGAACTTCTCGAGGGAATTGGATAGAAGATGCCCGCCGATCGATGGTTACGCCATCGGGATGCGGTCGTGGTTGACTTGGCTGTAGAACAGGCGCTGGATTTCGGTGGCGTCGCGCGACTGACCGAGTGCCCACATGGTTTTTGCCACGAGCGTCTCGGTGGTCATGTCGTCGCCGCGCAAAATGCCCGGGTGATCGGCGTAAGCACGACCAACCTCATAAACACCCAGGTCAAGGCCCTCTTCGGGGACCTGCGTGGTCATAACGACGGTGCGACCCGAATCGACCCAACGGAAAATCGCCTCTTGGAACGACTCGCCCGACTCGCCAAACTCGGGGATGCCGCCAATGCCAAAGGTCTCCAGGATCACGGCGTCGTAGCTATCGGCAAGAGCGTCCAGAATGCCCGGGTTTACGCCGGGCGTGAGCTTAAGCACAAACACGCGCGGGTCGATGCTGTCGTAGAAACGCACCAGGTTCTCGTCCTTATGAACGCCGTGAAGCCCATTGCGCACAATGCGGTCGTTGCGGATATAGGCGATAGGCGGATAGTTGACGCTGATGAACGCGTTGAAGCTCATGGTGCGCTGCTTGCGGGCACGCGTGCCGGCAATCGCCACACCGCCAAACACGATCGACACGTCGTGCGAGTGTTCGTCGAGCGCATAGAGCAGGCTCTGGTACAGGTTAAGCTTGGCGTCGGTAAAGGGGTTGCCCATGGGCTTTTGCGAGCCGGTGAGCACGATGGGCTTAGGGCTGTCCTGAATCAGATAAGAAAGTGCCGCGGCGGTATAGCTCATGGTGTCAGTGCCATGCAGGACCACGAAGCCGTCGTGGTCGGCGTAGCCCTCGACGATGACGTTGCGGATGCGCATCCAGTCACTGGGGCGCATGTTGGTGCTGTCGATGTTCATGGGCTGCACGACGTCGAGCTCGCAAAGACCCGAGATCTCGGGAACGCTTTGGGCGAGCTCCTCACCGGTCAGGGCGGGGGAGAGGCCGTTGCCGTCCTCGGTCGATGCGATGGTGCCGCCCGTGGCGATGAGAAGGATGCGCTTCATGCTGGTATTCCTATCGTATTTACCACTATAAGAGCAGAGTCGTTCGGCAGTATTGTGGCACAGGGCGTCCAATGTTCAAACGTATTACATCATCTGTAACGTTTGGTAACACTTCAATAGCCGTCAAATAGGGACCCAGGTCGTGCGTTTGCCGTGCGCTGATGGCTGCGAGGGACGAGGAACCCCATATAACGTGTAAACTATGAAAGTTATTTTCGTTCATTCACGCGGGTGGGCACCGGCTCCCCGCCAACAAGAGGGGGAACCATGGATCAAAAGGCTTCCGCAAAGGTCCTCGTACTCGACTTTGGTGCGCAGTACGGTCAGCTCATTGCCCGTCGCGTCCGCGACCTCAACGTGTATTCCGAGATCGTCCCCTGTGACATCTCGGCCGATGAGATTCGCGAGATGAATGCCTCTGCGCTCATCCTTTCCGGCGGCCCGGCCTCCGTGTATGCCGAGGACGCTCCGTCCATCGACCCCGCCATCTTTGACCTGGGCCTTCCCGTCCTGGGCTTTTGCTACGGCCATCAGATCACGGCCGTGACGCTCGGCGGCAAGGTCGGCCACTCCGAGGTGGGCGAGTATGGCCGCGCTACCATCACGCGTACGGCGGGCGCCAAGCTCTTTAACTCCACGCCCATGGAGCAGACCGTGTGGATGAGCCACCGCGACGCCGTCTCCGAGGTGCCCGAGGGCTTTACCGTTACCGCCAGCACCGACGTGTGCCCGGTTGCCGCCATGGAGTGTGCCGAGCGCAAGATCTTCACCACCCAGTTCCACCCCGAGGTCAAGCACTCCGAGTATGGTCAGCAGCTGCTGAGCAACTTCCTGTTTGAGATCTGCGGCCTTGAGCCTAACTGGAGCATGGATAACCTAGCCGAGACCATGACGGCCGAGTTCCGCGAGAAGGTCGGCGACGACCGCGTGATCCTGGCCCTGTCCGGCGGCGTCGACTCCTCCGTCGTGGCCGCTCTGGGCGCTCGCGCCGTGGGCAAGCAGATGACCTGCGTGTTCATCAACCACGGCCTGCTGCGCAAGGGCGAGCCCGAGCAGGTTGAGGAAGTCTTCACCAAGCAGTTCGACGTCGACTTTATCCATGTCCATGCCGAGGACCGTTACGCCGAGCTCCTGGCTGGCGTCACCGAGCCCGAGGAGAAGCGCCGTATTATCGGTACGCAGTTCTGGAAAGAGTTCTTCGCCGTGGCCCAGCAGCTCGAGACCGACGGCAAGCCGGTCAAGTACCTGGCTCAGGGCACCATCTACCCCGACATCATCGAGTCCGGCGCTCGCAAGACGGGCGGCAAGACGGCCACCATCAAGAGCCACCACAACCTGATCCCGTTCCCCGAGGGCGTGCACTTCGAACTCATCGAGCCGCTCGATCACTTCTTTAAGGACGAGGTCCGCGCGCTTGGTCTGGCGCTCGGCCTGCCGGGTCACATCGTGTTCCGTCAGCCCTTCCCGGGCCCGGGTCTTGCCATCCGCATCATCGGCGCGGTCGACAAGGAGAAGCTCGAGATCCTCAAGAACGCCGACGCCATCGTGCGCGAGGAGCTCGATGCCTACAACCAACGTCTGTTTGAGCAGACCGGCGAGCGAAACTCCGAGCACAGCTGCTGGCAGTATTTCGCCGTCCTGCCCGACATCAAGTCCGTCGGCGTTATGGGTGACGAGCGCACCTATCAGCGCCCGATCATCCTGCGCGCTGTCGAGAGCTCCGACGCCATGACCGCCGACTGGGCCAAACTGCCCTACGACGTGCTGGCCCGCATCTCCGGCCGCATCGTGGCTGAGGTCCCCGGCGCCAACCGCGTGTGCTACGACATCACGTCCAAGCCGCCCGCGACCATCGAGTGGGAATAGAACATTTTAAGTGATTTCAAGCCCCTGACCTGTTGGAACGGTCGGGGGCTTTTTTTATGGGCAACCTCTGGGCAACCTATCTACCGCTATCGTTCGGATAGCCCAGCGTTTTCAATGCCGCCCCGCCTTTTCAATGCCTGTAGTCCACCAGAACAACGGAAGGTGTTGGAAAGACGGGGCGGTGTTGTAAACGCGTCTCTGTCGCGGCTGACTGGCTCTCGGAAATATTTTCAATTTCTCCCTTGCGGTAGAGCGATTCTACTTCTATAATCCAAATCAACGGTAGAGCAGTTCTACCTACGTCTCTAGTGAAAGGAACCAAGATGGCTACTACCCCAACCCTGTCCGTCAAACTCGCCCGTGAAACTATGGCGCTGCTCCAAGATATACGCCGCGCCTACGTTCTCGCGCACCCTACTATCAAACCAACTGATTCCGCTGCTGTCGGCTACGCTTTCTACCTTGTTAAGCGCTTTAGGCAGCAGGGCGGCGCTATCCTCTGGAAAGTGCTCATGTCTCCCGACTTCGATTTCAGCCGCATGAACCTCCCGTCTGTCTTTCCGAGCGAGATTCGATATGTGACTGCCATTAATCGCTCACTTGTTCCCACGCTCGATAGCTTCATTGAGACCGAGCTTCGCCCCTGTTTTGAGGGGAAGGTTTATCGAAACTTCGCCATTCGCGCTGTTCTCCGCGCCGCCTACTGCCTGACCCGTGAGGGCTTCAAGGACGTTCTCATAGTCGCTGGTGATACCGTCCCCGCCGATACGCCCGCCGCATATGACCCCTATAGGCTCATGTTCCCCTATCGTTCCGACCCTCGCAATTCCGAGGGTTTCGACCCGTCCATATTTGACCAGTCTGACCTGTTCCCGAACGGTGCGGTAGATGCAGACGGTTTCGCTGACGCTTCGGAGCTGTTCTAATGCGCCGTCTGCATTATGACCCCGCCCCGCTTGCGCATGTCGTTGATGATTTCGAGGGTGACACCTCGGAACGTCTGACGGGTTGCAAGCTGCCCGCCGTGGCAGACCCCGACCCTGACGATGAACCTTTGGTGTATCTCAATGCTTTCGCCATGCGCCGCCGTCCCCCCAAGGACTGCAACGACCCGACCCTGCTCTGTATCTATAACGGTAACCCGCATCAACCGCTTTTATGGGTCAAGGCGGGGAAGTATTGGCACGCCGCCCGTCTGGAAACTGACCGCAAGCGCCTGTTTTTCCGTGCTGCTGGCTGCGTGAGGGCGGAGCGAGATAAGGACGGTTTCCAGTTCTACGCCCGCGTCTACCACCTCCGCAAATGGGTACTGCTCCTGCCGCTCGCGCTCTGTGCCCTGCTGCTCTGCCTGTCCCTGTCGCTCTGTTCCCCGTCTGGCTCGCCCGATTTCCTGTCGGGCATGACGGGCACGGCTGGCGCTACGTCCAAGCCCGTTGTATCGGTCGATTACGCCGCGTATGATGCCACGGTCGATAGCGTCTGGAAAGCCGATACCCTGACTCAAGATTTTCGTCTTTCGCTTCCTTCGACCTGCAAGTACGCCAAGGGCAAAACGGGCGGGAACCCCATTTTGAGTAGTCCGAGTATCTGGGTGGATATGGACGGCAATAATCAGTTTTCCGACAACGAATGTGTTTACAACGCCCCTGATAAAACGGGGTACGGTGCCTTTATTCGCCCTGGGTGTGAGGTAAACCATATCAAGCTCACGCAGTCCGTCCCAGCTGGCACCTATAGCGCCCGCACCGTCTGGAACTCCGTGCTAGCCCGTGACGGGAAAACGCCCGCTGGCTCGACCTCGTTCGATTTCACCCTGACCGTTGTGTAGGTGAAAACGTCTTTGTGTAGGTGAAAACGTCTCGATCATTTTCAATGCCCGAGACGTGTTCATATCCAAGGGTCGCGTGAGGTGCGCGACCGAAACCCCTCCCGAAAGGAGACTGTCATGTTAAACCCCAAGACCGCCGTAAAGCTCATGCCCGCCCTCGCGCTCGCAGCTGTTATCGGTTCCCCGCTGTCGGCTTTCGCCGCACCCGCCGTCAATCTCGGCGCTGACAACGCTATTGAAAGCTCCGAGCAGGGTACCGCTACCGCCAACGTCCCCGTTACCCTCACGGCTGACGGCACGTGGAAGGATAAGAACGGCACCGACCATGACCTCGGCAAGTACGTTGTCACGGTGCCGACCTCTATCAGTGTTTCGGGTATCGGTGCAGGTTCTAACTCCATCACTGCAAAGTATCGTGTCAATGTCGCTGGCATCATTGGCAAGGGTAAGAAGGTCACCGCTCGCGCCGATACCGACCGTCACCAAGCGCCGTATATGCTGTCCGTCACGCAGGGCAAGACCGAGTTCAGCGCCAAGGACATTAGCAACGGTACGAACGATTCCAAGGGCGTGCTGCATATCAACGGCTCTGATTCCGAGGATACCCTTAGCACCCAGCAGGATGTTTGGTACTCCGATTCCGTCACTGGCAACGTTACGTATAGCTTCGCTATCGCCTAGAAAGGGCTTTTCATCATGGCTTATAAGCTCGACCTGAACGGTCACCGTTTCTTCCTCGCTGGCAACTCGATTGCCTACGAGTACGACCGCGCCACTAATCAGCGCACCGATAACATCAGCGGTACCCGCTTCGATGTGGTTGACCTCGCCAACGGCTATGAGCATTTGAACGTGCTGGTCGAGGGCGCTCCCGCCCTGCTGTTCGACCCCGAGGACGAGATTCCCACGGGTACCGAGGTGGTCTTTACCAACCTCAACGCCCGCCCCTATGTCGGTCGTAACGGTCGTATCGCCGTCACCGCGTCCGCTGATGCCTGCCGACTGGCTAACCAGCCGCGCGGTAAGGAGTAGTAACGACCCCCTGACCGCTGCCGATTCCAGCTACCGCCCCGCGTCTCAAAACGCCAATCCCGAGCGCGGGGCGGCTCTCTTTCAACTGAACCCGTTTACGATTAAGGAGCCGTTACTATGGCTTATTTTATCGCCCTCTTTAAGGGGATAGTTGCAACGCTCTCGAATGTCTGGTTTTTCCTCCCTGACTGGCTCGCTAGCCACCGTATGCCCTCGCTCGCTCGCGGTGTCCAGACTGCCCAGCTGATTCTGCTGCTCGCCCTCGTCCTCTGGGTTCTGTCGGCTATGGCTGGCAACCCCGTCTCGTTCTACCACTAGGGGGCGGTTCCCGTGTGCAAGACGCTCCGCGCCCTGTTCTGCTTCGTCTTGGTTCTCTATGCCCTCGTCCTCGGCTGGCTCGTCTCCGAGACTGCCCGCGTTAGCGCCGCCGTCCCGCCCGCGCCCCTCTCGCCCTTCGAGTGCTGTGCGCCCTGGGTTCGGGGTAGCGCCGCCGTACCCGTCAACGCCCGCGAGTTCGATAGGTTCGAGTCCTCGGACGGCTCCGCTCTCTCGCTGCGCCTAGTCCCTTCTGACGGCAAGACCCCCGCCCTGCTTTTCGCGGTGTCCTCGCCCGGTGCCGCGTCAATCTCCGTCACCTCTGCTTCGGTCGGCGGTCGCTCTGTCCTCGGCTCCTTTGTCGGTCACGGTGTCGAGGTCGGTGCGGACGGCGAACCCGTAGCCCTCTGGTGTGCCTACGAGGTCGCGCCCGCCCTGCGTGACGGTACGGCGCTCTCCCTCTCCGTCACTTCCGTTTACCCTGACGGCTCCCGTGCCGTCTTTACCCGCTTCGGGGGTGTCTCCCGTGCTGTATGACTTCCTGACCTCTAACCGCTGGGTGTCGCGGTTCTTCCTGCCGCTCGCCGCCCGTCTCGATGCCCGTGATGATAGGCGTTTGGAGCGCGGCGTTCTGGTGAGCGCTCGCAAGCCCCTAGTTCCCGCCCTGCTCCCCGCCCTCCTGCTCGGCATAAGCTCCTTCCTGCCGTTCTTCATCGCCTATCTGCTGCTCTCGTTCGCGTGCAGGGGCTTTATCTTCCTGCCGCTGCTCGTCCCCGCCGCGCTCTCGATCGCCCTCGGCGCGTGGCTCTTTCTGGTGGCTGTCGGCTTCAATGTCAGGCTCTACCCCTGCGCTTGGGCTGTGATTCCCGTCTCGGCTTTCCTCAACGATGCCAAGCTCTACCGCGAGAAACCAGTGGACAAAAAGAGCGACAAGACTGTTCGCGTCTCGGGTATGCGCGTCCGCGTCTACTCCCGCGGTTCGACCCTCACCGTCCGCGCCCTCGATGATACCGAGTGGTGCAGGCAGACGGGGGAGTTGGATAAGCTCGGTCTGGGTGCCGCCTTGGGCTGTAGGCTCGAATCCAAGACGCATGGCATAGCTTCTTGGGACTACGTGTACCGCGTTGTCGAGGATACCCGTATCCAAGCCGTTCCCCGCCTGCTGTCCTCCGAGCCTACGGGTTGGCTCGAGGTGATACCGCTGACGGGTGAGCTGTCGTGGAACTTCGCACACCTGCCCCATATGCTCATAGCCGGCGGCACTGGCGGCGGCAAGTCCACGTTCATCTACTACCTGATAGCCGAGTTCCTGCGGCTGGGCAATTCCAACGGCTTTGCGGGTGAGGTGTATATCTGCGACCCCAAGAACGCCGAGCTCGCTTCGCTCTCTCATGTCATAGGCTCCGACCGTGTGGGCGTTTCCCCCGCCCAGATTGCCAAGGTCGTGCGCCTGTGCCGTGAGGAGATGGATAGGCGCTACGAGTACATGCAGGACCCCGAGCGTTTCCGTTTCGGTGCCAATGCCTTTACCTACGGGCTTAACCCCGTGTTCCTGATATTCGATGAGGTCGCGGCGTTCAAGGCTGGCGCGGACAAAAAGACGTTTGCCGAGGTATGGGACAACCTGACCCAGCTTGTTCTGAAAGCCCGCGCCGCCAACGTGTTCGTGATTCTGGCGATGCAGCAGCCCCGCGCCGATACCATATCGACCGACATACGCGACAACTTGGGCGCTCGCGTGTCCCTCGGCACGCTGTCCCGCGAGGGCTACCAGATGGCTTTCGGCTGCTCGGTCGATGCCGCGCCCATCGAGGAAAAGGGCACGGGTTATATCATGCTCGACGGCTGGGACGCTCCAAGACCTTTCAAAGCCCCGTTTGCGGACTACTCGAAGGTCGACTACCCGAAAGAGCTGAAACGGCTTTATATCGCCGCTCAACGCCGTAACGGGGTATCTCCCGTGAACCCCGAGGGCGAAACCGCCGAGAAGCCCGCAGATATTCAAGACGCATAGGGTATAGCGCCACGGGGGCGGGGTCGGCGGCGCGGGACGCGCCAGCCGAGCGGAGCGACC
>CABVDE010000048.1 GCA_902496945.1 uncultured Collinsella sp. | reverse complement strand
GCCTGTATAGCTCAGTCGGTAGAGCACTTCGTTGGTAACGAAGAGGTCACCAGTTCAAGTCTGGTTGCAGGCTCCATCCGGCGGTGTAGCTCAGTTGGTTAGAGCACACGGTTCATACCCGTGGCGTCACTGGTTCGAATCCAGTCACCGCTACCATAGGTAACACGGTGGCTTCTCAATAGTATGTTGAGAGGCCACTATGGTATAAAGGCAAGGTCCCGTCCGGGGACGACCTGTTTAGAGGAGGGCTTTATGGCCAAAGAGAAGTTTGAGCGCACTAAGCCGCATGTTAACATCGGCACCATTGGTCACGTCGACCACGGCAAGACCACGCTGACCGCTGCCATCACCAAGGTTCTCTCCGAGACCGAGGGCTGCAAGGCTGACTTTACTGCGTTCGAGAACATCGACAAGGCTCCCGAGGAGCGCGAGCGCGGCATTACGATCTCCGTCTCCCACGTTGAGTACGAGACCGCTTCCCGTCACTACGCTCACGTTGACTGCCCGGGCCACGCTGACTACGTCAAGAACATGATCTCCGGTGCTGCTCAGATGGACGGCGCTATCCTGGTCATCGCCGCTACCGACGGCCCCATGGCTCAGACCCGTGAGCACATCCTGCTCGCCCGTCAGGTCGGCGTTCCCTACATCGTCGTCTTCCTGAACAAGTGCGACATGGTCGACGATGACGAGCTCATCGACCTCGTCGAGATGGAGACCCGTGAGCTCCTCTCCGAGTACGATTTCCCCGGCGACGACATCCCCGTCATCCGTGGTTCCGCTCTGGGCGCTCTCGAGGGCGACGCCAAGTGGATGGACGCCATTCGCGAGCTTATGAAGGCCGTCGACGAGTACATCCCGACGCCTGCTCGTGACAACGACCTCCCGTTCCTGATGGCCGTTGAGGACGTTATGACCATCTCCGGCCGTGGTACCGTTGCTACCGGCCGTGTCGAGCGCGGTGAGCTCAAGCTCAACGAGCCCGTCGAGATCGTCGGCATCAAGGATACCCAGAACACCGTCGTTACCGGTATCGAGATGTTCCGTAAGTCCATGGACTTCTGCGAGGCTGGCGACAACGTCGGTCTGCTGCTCCGCGGCATCAAGCGCGAGGACATCGAGCGCGGCCAGGTTCTCTGCAAGCCCGGTTCGGTTACCCCGCACACCAAGTTCACCGGTGAGATCTACGTTCTGACCAAGGAGGAGGGCGGCCGTCACACCCCGTTCTTCGATGGTTATCGTCCTCAGTTCTACTTCCGTACCACCGACGTTACCGGTACGGTCAAGCTCCCCGAGGGCACCGAGATGGCTATGCCTGGTGACCACATCACCATCGAGGGCGACCTCATTCACCCGATCGCCATGGAGGAGGGCCTGCGCTTCGCTATCCGCGAGGGTGGCCACACCGTCGGTTCGGGCATCGTCTCCACGATCATTGAGTAAATTAGCTCTCTGATATAGCTGACTTAGAGAACCCGGCACTTATATGGGTGCCGGGTTCTTTTCTGCAATGGATATTGTGCCGTTGCTGGTGTCGAGAGGATCGATAATGGTCCTGGGAGCACCGTCGATTAGCTCTCGATGGCTTCATTGATGTGTTCCAAATATGAATGGATCCACCGAGAACCAATTGACTCGAGGTTTTCGTTGACAGCACTTACGTAGAGCTGATAAAGTACCATCTCGTGCCCGTACGGGGCGGAAATGAAAGGTTCAGGATACATGCGTACTCTAGTTACTCTTGCGTGCACTGAGTGCAAGCGCCGCAACTATACGACCACCAAGAACAAGGCGAACATGCCTGATCGTATGGAGATCAAGAAGTATTGCCCCTGGTGCCGTCACCACACGCTGCACAAAGAGACTCGCTAGTCTCTAGTCACATACGCCAGTAGTTCAATTGGTAGAGCATCGGTCTCCAAAACCGAGTGTTGAGGGTTCGAGTCCTTCCTGGCGTGCCAGTCATTATTCCGTAAGCTCCCACTTGGGGGCTTACGGTTTACTCATGTATAAGCGCATTGCGCGGAGGTAACCCAAATGGCCAACAAGAAGAACAAGAAGAAGGCTCAGCAGCCGGCACCTGCCAACGACGCTGCCGCCAACTCCAAGGTTGAGGCCAAGAAGGCCGTTGCCAAGAAGAACGAGAAGGCTGCGAAGTCCAAGAAGAACGAGAAGCCTGGTATCTTCGCCCGCACCAAGAAGTATTTCGCTTCGGTGAAGTCCGAGATGAAGCGTGTCACGTGGCCCGATAAGAAGGAGCTCGTGAACTACTCAGTCGTCGTTTGCGCTTCTCTGATCGTCGTCGGCGTCGTCATCGCTCTGCTCGATGCTGGCTTTGGCGAGGCTCTTGCTCTGTTCTCTGGATTGAGGGGCTAAACCATGTCTAAGCGTTGGTACGTCGTTCACACTTACTCTGGATACGAGAACCGCGTTAAGTCCGATCTCGAGCATCGCATCGAGACTATGGGCATGCAGGACCGTATCTTTGATATCGAGATTCCTATGGAGCGTGTCACCGAGATTAAAGAGGGTGGTAAGCGCGAGACCAAGGATTCCAAGATCTTCCCGGGTTATGTCCTGGTCCGCATGGAGATGGATGACGATGCGTGGACGTGCGTTCGCAACACGCCCGGCGTCACCGGTTTCCTGGGCGGCAACGGCAAGCCCGCTCCGCTTTCCCGCGACGAGTACAACAAGATGACTCGTCGTCCCGGTAAGGGCGATTCGCCCAAGCGCACCTCGGTTGACATTCAGGTCGGCACGTCCGTTCGCGTCACCGATGGCCCGCTTACCGACTTTGATGGCAAGGTCTCCGAGGTTAACACCGAGGCTGGCAAGCTCAAGGTCACGCTTATGATCTTTGGCCGCGAGACGCCGGTCGAGCTCGACTTTAATCAGGTCGCTGTCATCGCTTAAGTTTTCGTCCGTTCGCGCGAGCGTGCTTCTTCTGTGACTGCTCATCTCAGGAGTGCTTCTAACACGTGCGTGCTTACGATATAGCAAGTACTTCACACTCGTGATTCGAAAGGAATGACCATGGCTGAGAAGAAGGTTGCCAACGTCATTAAGCTCCAGATTCCTGCTGGTGCCGCTAACCCCGCTCCTCCCGTCGGCCCCGCCCTGGGCGCTGCTGGCGTGAACATCATGCAGTTCTGCCAGGCCTTTAACGCCGAGACGCAGGACAAGAAGGGCGACATCATCCCCGTTGAGATTTCTGTCTACGAGGATAAGTCCTTCTCCTTCATCACCAAGACCCCGCCGGCGGCTCACCTCATCAAGAAGGAGCTGAACCTCAAGTCTGGTTCCGCTAAGCCCCAGGCCGACAAGGTCGGTCAGCTCTCCCAGGAGCAGCTCACCAAGATCGCCGAGATCAAGATGCCGGATCTCAATGCCAACGACATTGACGCCGCCAAGAAGATCATCGCCGGTACCGCCCGTTCCATGGGCGTCACCATCGCTGAGTAGCGTTTTTCTAGGTAATGACGGGCGTTCCGACCGGAGCGTTCGTTATATGTGTGCAATAGGGCACACGATACGATGTGGGAGGGCTCACGCCCGTTTAACCACAGGAGGTAATGCACATGGCTAAGCATGGTAAGAGCTATAAGGCCGCTGCCGAGAAGATCGAGCGCGCCACGCTCTACACCCCCCTTCAGGCTGCCAAGCTCATCAAGGAGCTCGACACCGCCAAGTTCGACGAGACCGTCGAGGCCCACTTCCGTCTGGGCATCGATACTCGTAAGGCTGACCAGAACATCCGTGGTTCCATCTCTCTGCCCCACGGCACCGGCAAGACCGTTCGTGTTGCCGTCTTCGCCGAGGGAGAGAAGGCCCGCGAGGCCGAGGCCGCTGGCGCCGACATCATCGGTTCCGACGAGCTCGTCGCCCAGATCCAGAAGGGCGAGATCAACTTCGACGCCGCTATCGCCACGCCGAACATGATGGCCAAGGTTGGCCGCATCGGTAAGATCCTTGGTCCTCGTGGCCTCATGCCGAACCCCAAGCTCGGCACCGTGACCATGGACGTCGCCAAGATGGTCTCCGAGCTCAAGGGCGGCCGCGTGGAGTACCGCGCCGACCGTTACGGCATCTGCCACGTGCCCCTGGGCAAGAAGTCCTTCTCCGAGCAGCAGCTCGTCGAGAACTACGCTGCCCTGTACACCGAGATCCTGCGCGTCAAGCCCTCTTCTGCTAAGGGCAAGTACGTCAAGTCCATCTCCGTGTCTTCCACCATGGGCCCTGGCGTCAAGGTCGATCCCGCTGTCCAGCGCGACTTCCTGGCTGAGTAACTAACAGTTACTGCCTGAGCAAAGCAAGCATTGCTAAAGAAACCCGGTTCTGCCTCGTGCAGGACCGGGTTCTTTGCTATCTCGGGGCAAAACCACCACAAAGGGGACAGGCACCTTCGTGGTGGCTTTGCCTCGGTTGCTCCAAAATCCCCATTGCACGTCGTTTCGACTGTGTTGCACTTTAGCGCGATGTAGTGAATACCCGAGGCTGAAAGGAGCCAAGCATGTTCTATAACACGCAGCAGCTCCTAGGCCTAGCGCTACTAGATGGGATAGCGCGCTAGGGTTGCAATCTCGCTATAACGATGAGTTGTACCCGGGTGCGCTATCGTCCGCTGCTTTTGGGCGTGATGAGCGACACGGGTATTTTTCTATCTTGGGGCACTCCATCTCTCCTGAAAGCCATCTGTATCTCAGGCCTATCAGGAGGAAATCATGAGTCGCAAAATCGCAATCTTTGACACTACGCTGCGCGACGGGGAGCAGCCTCCCGGCGTCAGCATGAATACTGAGGGAAATATCGTTATCGCACGTCAGCTGGTGCGCATGAACGTCGATGTGATCGAGGCGGGCTTTTCCATCACGAGCCCCGGCGATTTTCGCTCGGTGCAGGAGATTGGCAAGATCGCGGGCGACCGGTGCACGGTATGGAGTCTCACCCGTGCGGTCGACTAGGATATCGAAGTGGCCGCAGAAGCCCTCAAGACGGCTCAGAGGCCCCGTATCCATACCGGCCTGGGTGTAAGCCCAGCCATCTGCGCGACAAGCTCCATATGACCGAGGATGAGGCTAGCATCAGTCGGTGGCCCTAAGTGGGATTCGACCGATCCGGCGGCCCCACGCCGCGAGCTTACCGGCGGCATTTACTTTGGCAAGCACGATCGTTTCTACGACGAGGACGGCGCGGGCGCTAATGGCGCTGCGGGCCAGCGTGCGGTCGATGTGATGGAGTACCGCGAGTTCGAGGTGGAGCGCATTGCCCGTCAAGCGTTCGAAGCGGCCCGCAAGCGTCGCGGTGACGTGACGAGTGTGGATAAGCGCAACGTGCTGGAGACGAGCCGCATGTGGCGCGAGGTCGTACATCGCGTGCATGATGAAGAGTGCCCCGATGTGCAGCTCGAAGACCTGCTCGTCGATAACGCCGCTATGCAGCTCATCAACCGACCGGGCGACTTTGACGTCGTAGTTACGGAGAACATGTTCGGCGACATTCTCTCCGACGATGCTGCACAGATTACGGGCTCGCTCGGCATGCTCGCCTCTGCTTCGCTGGGCGACGGCGTTTCGCTGTTCGAGCCGAGCGCTGGCAGCGCGCCCGATATCGCAGGGTTCGGTATTGCTAATCCGCTCGCACAGATCCTGTCGGCGGCAATGCTGCTCACGTACGCGCTCGACATGGGCGAGCAGGCCGTCTTAGTCGAAAATGCTGTGGCCCATGTGCTCGACGAAGGTTGGCGTACCCGCGACATCGCCGACGCCAACACCCCTGCTGATAAGATCCTCCGCACCGCCCAGATGGGCGATAAGGTCATCGCTGCCCTGTAGCGTCGAGAGTCCGGAACCACCACAAAGGTGCCTGTCCCCTTTGTGGTGGTTACCAGGGGGTTCTGAAGGTCGAGGACTCGATGGCATCGTGGCGTTTGAGCTCGCGGCGCATGGTTTGCGAATTGAGCCAGGCTGCCTGCCAGCCACGGATGGGGTAGCGCGTCTGGTCGAGCTCAAACTGCGTATAGCCGCAGGCGTTGATGATCGTCGTTCCACACACATGCTGCCGCTCGCGCTGAAAATCGCAACCGTAGCTTTGGTGCACATGCCCGTGCACCATGTAGTCGGGATTCCACGATTCGAGTGCTGTGTTAAAGCATTCGAATCCTCGATGCGGCAGATCGTCCAGATCACCCATACCGGCGGCGGGTGCATGGGTAAGCAGAATGTCGCACCCGCCGACCATCCTAACCTTACGCGACAGCTTGCGCACGCGCTTGGCCATCTCGCGCTCGGTGTACATGTTGGCGCCATCTCGGTAGCGCATGGAGCCGCCAAGCCCCGCAATGCGAACGCCGCGATACACGTACACGGTGTCTTCGACACAGATGCAGCCGCCCGGTGCATGACGTGCGTAGCGGTCATCGTGGTTGCCGCGGACGTAGATGAGCGGTTTGTTGATGACCGTGACCAAAAACTCAAGATAGTCCGGGTCCAGGTCGCCGGCAGACAGAATCAGGTCGACACCCTCAAAGCGCTCCTTGCGAAAGCACTTCCAAAGGCATCGTTCTTCGGTATCTGCTATGGCAAGGATCTTCATAGGGCGGTAACCCCCGGCTCATCGTCGAGCTGCGGAATGGTGCCCACCACGTTGTCCGCCAGCCAATTCATCTCGACAATCTGCGTGCTCGGCAGTGGGGGAAAGCCCTCAATCTGTACCACGCCGTCTTGGCTATGGAGCTCGCCGCCAAATGGATTGATGGAGCCCTCGACGATGCCATTGCGGAGTAGCTGAACAAGCTTGCGCGTCTGGTAGGGTAGGCCAGGAGCATAACGGATGTCGATAACACCTGAGCTCATGCCGTACCAGTAGTTGACGGCGCGAACCTGGCTGTCGTCACTGGTCTCATCCCAGGTGCCATGCAGCAGGCTTCGCACGATAAGCTCGTAGTATCGGCCCCAGTTCCATACCGGCATGGCAATGCCGACAGCCTTGCCATCGACCAGACGGTGGAGTCCGTATGCCGTGGGGTCTTCGAGTGACTTTGACATGTCGGCGCCGGTCATGACGCTCACACCTTCGCGGCACATGGCCTCGGCAAGGCCTCCGGCGGGCACATCGCCCCAGGTCAGGATAATTTGCGCACGGGGGTCGAGCAGCGAAGCGCCAATCGCAAAGGCGTTGATCTCGCTGAGCGCGCCCGAGGCGAAGACCGACGCGTGGTAACCGATGCGGTGGTTGTCCGCCATGCTGGCGGCAAGGGCGCCCAAGAGAAATTTGGCCTCATACATCTTGCCAAAGTACGAACGGACGCTTTGGTGGGGAAGGCCGATAGAGCAGTTGAGGAATCGCACCTGAGGATACTCGACGGCAGCCCTGAGCGTGTATTCCATCAGGCGGTGCGAGGTCGAGAAGATGACGTTTGCTCCATGTTTGACAGCCGTTTCCACGGCGGCGTAGAACACGTCCGGATCGTGGCAGTTTTCGAACGCCTCGGTGCGCACGATGCCGCCAAAGTGCTCGTCAAGATATTGGCGCCCTTGATCGTGCAGGCTGTCCCAGCTCGATGTCGCACAGGGGAATTCGTGGATAAAGGCGATGCGCAGGGGATTGGTCGCCGAGTAGACGGTCTTGCCCATAAAGAAGTTGAGCACGCCGGAGGTGGACTTGGCGGGCGACTCTTCCTCGTTGGGTTGAGGGGCTTCGACAAGATCGACCTTGTCCTCGTCACTTTTGCCGGCAATGACCAGCTCGCGCCAAATCTTGCACAGGCGGTTAACGACGATATCCGTCGGCGTATCCAGCAGGCGGTCCTGGTTGTACACATTGAGGTAGACGAGCATGGCGTCGGCGGGCGCAATGTCCAGATGGTCGCCACCTGCGCGAAGGTAGGCGCGCTTAAAGAGCAGGAAGGTGTGGCGCAGGTAGTCGATCTTTTTCTGCGGCCATTTTTCGATGAGGTTCTGACCGAGCATCTTGGCGAGCGTCTCATAGCTTCCCTCGCGCGAGAACTCGATCTCGTATAGGGGACAGACGTGCCAAAACGCACAGAACTCACCGTACAGGCGGCTTTCGACGGAATCCCATTTGCCGGGGTAGAGACGGGTGACCTTGGCGGAAACCGTTGGGGCGTCCAGGAATTTGAGGACACTGACGCGCTTGTTGCCCTCTTGGACGTAAAACCGATGCATGAACTCGGTTACGATGACGGGATCGCGATAGCCCTCGGTCACCTGGATGTCGTAGAGGTTGGACCACTTGCGGGCGAACTCGGTGCTAAACGGCAGCAGGGGCATAAAGTTGCACGAAAAGGCGGACTGGCGGCCCTTGGTAACCGTACCGACGACCATTTCGAGCGGAATATCCCGCAGGCCGACGTTCTCTCGCTGACCTAAGGGGAGCTGAGCAACCAGGCTATCGAGGTCCGTAAGGTACGGGTGCTCGCTTTGGCTGATGGCGCGACGGCGTCCCTGCTCGCCGCGCTTGCGTGCTTGACGATAGGCCTCTTCCATGGTGTCTACTCCCTTAGTCGTTTAAACAACTATATATACCATGGTACCACGAATGAAAACCACCACAAAGGTGCCTGTCCCCTTTGTGGTGGTTTAGGCAATGATGGGGGCGATGGCGCGGATGCAGGCGTCGGCAGCGGTGAAAGTGGTGCTGTCGTCGCTGACGATAAAGATGATCTTTCCTTTGATGCCAAAGTCGCCGATCTCGCTAAAGAGTACGTAGGGCTCCTTGTCAAAGCCCGAGATGGGCGAGACGGCCGTTTTGGTTGCGCTCGTGAGCTCGTCTGCCAGCGCGTCAAGGGAAGCCCATTTAGACGTGTCCTTTACGGCGACGGGCACGGTCACGCGCCCAAAGGGCATCAGATGCACGAGTGTGTTCTTGGAGATGTTGGAGTTGGGCACAATGATGGTCTGTCCACAGGCATCTTCGATGGTCGTGTGGCGCCAGGTGATGTCTTGGACCACGCCGGATACGCCGCCGACCTCGATATTGTCGCCGGGTTTGATGATGCCCATAAACGTCACTTGCATGCCGCCGATAAGGTTTGAGAGAGTGTCCTGAAAGCCGAGCGAGATGGCGATGCCGCCGACGCCAAGAGCGGCGACGAGTGCGTTTGCGTTGATGCCAAAACAGTTGTCGAGGATAAAGCTGCCGCCGATCATCCAGATGACGGCGCGCGCGATGTTGATGAAGATGCTCGATGAAGGGAGTGGGTTATCGTCGCGGTTAAGCAGGTGGTGCAGGGTCTTGGACGCGACTTTGGCGGCAACGGCGGTGCCGATGGCCAAGATGCCGGCCCAGATGATGTTGCGGACCCATCGTTGTGCAAAGAAATGAAGAATTGGCTCAAACAATTCCATGTAGGGAAACCTCCTCATGATCGTCCAACCATGATACCCACCAAGAAGCCCGTCCGATCAAATTCTGACGGGCTTCTGTGCTCGATATAAGGTTTGCACGGCGGGCCTGCAAGGCCCGGCGGTGTAGCTTAGCGTCGACGCTTCCAGATAATGCCGAGAATGATGATGACGATGCCGCCGATGAGGCATGCGCCGACCATAGCCAGCGTGCGGTCTCCCGTTGCGGCGAGCTTACCGGTCGTCTTCTTGGTGATGACCTTCGTAGTCGTCGTATCCGTCTGAGGCGAGGGCTCAGGCGTCGGGGCCGGTGTGGGCGTGGGGTCCACGGCGGCGGAGCCAAAGCTGATGGTGCCCGCGAGCGAGGCCATCTTGCTCTCCCAGCTGTTCTGCCCGATCAGCGCCCTTAGTGCTGACTCGCAGGTACCCCACTCGGTGTGCTTGGTGGCGTTTGCGAAGGTGGGGAAGTCGGTCGTGTTGGTGATGATGTAGTTGTTGGTGGCGACGGTATAGGTCTTGGCGGGGTCGAGCGTGCTGCCATCCTTGGTGAGTGTGGCGCTCACGATGCGCTTGCCTTCGGACTGCGTCCAATCGATTGTCACGTTGATGCCGCCGAAGGAAAGGACACTGCCGGAGTCGTCGCGCCACTTGTACATGTCTTGCGCCTCCTGCTCGGTGTGGCCGGCCGCCACGTAGGCTTGCTGAAGCTCGTAGCTGTGATTGCACTCGTCACTGATCTGCAGCGAGTGCTCGAGCGCTGCCAGGAAGTCCGCACCGGTCATGGTCCAGGTCTCCACGGTGTTGCCGTAGGGCGAGATAGCGATGACGTTGCCGGCGGTCACATCGCCCGCCGCGATGCCGCCGCGGATGCCGCCCGCGTTCTCGATGGCAAGGTCTGCGCCCGTCAGGTCAAGATAGGAGCCGCAGATCACATGTCCGATGGTCTGGGTCTTGGTGGTGTCGCCCTTCTTGCTGGGACGGAAATCGGTGGTGCGCACCATTTCCCAACCATGCGTGCCTGCGGCGTCCTCGCCGTAGAAATAATTGGTAGAGCTCGTGCCGAGCACCTCGCTCGATGCGGCGCTAAAGGCATCGTCGAGCGGCTTGATCTTGTTGTTGCTGACCTCATCAAGGATGCTCTGATAGGTGGAGCCCTTGTTGGGGTCGGTCAAAAGAACGTTTACGTCCTTGGCGGTATAGAGCTTCTCGTCGCTTTTGCCTGCGTATACCGCCACCGTGTCATCGTCGGTGCTTTCGGTGCCCTTGGTGTCGTACTCGTAGGGGACGGAAAGCAGTCCCACCTCGGCAAAGGCGCTGCCCGCCTCGACAACGTGGATTGTCTTGCCGTCGGCTCCCGTCACCTTCTCGTTAAGGTTGATGTGCTCGTGGCCTGCGATAAGGGCATCGACGCCACGGAGCCGCGTGGCAAAGGTCTTGGCGTCGAGCGTGTGCGCGATACACACAACAACACCGCAGCCCTCCTTGCGCAGCTGCTCCGCCTCGGCATTGATGGCGTTCGCGGCACTCGAGAAGCTGGTGCCCGCGACCAGGTCCGCGCGCAGCGAGGAACCTAGCGACTCATCCATGGCTCCGACGACGCCGACCTTAATCTTGTAGTTAAACGTGGGACTGTCCTCGCCGTCCTTCCAAGTGCGGTTGAGCGTCTTGGTGATGCTCGAGCTCCATATGCCGTTCGAGGACGTTGCATTCGCGCAAAGCATGGCGAAGGGCGTGCCGGTGGTGCTGTGGCCGGTCATGGTGCGGAGCTTGTCCGCGCCGTAGCTCCAGTCGTGGTTGCCCGGCGTGGTCGCGTCGTAGCCGTCGGCATAGAAGGTGTCCATGAGCTCGGCGATGCTTTTGCCCTCGCTCATGGTGGCGAAGGACTGTCCATGGAAGGTGTCACCCGCATCGAGCAGAAGATCGGGGGCGTTGCCCTGGGCGCTATAGAGGACTGCCAGTCCGTCAAAGCCCACAGTGCCGGTGCCCTTGCTTGCGTTGTAGCTGTACTTGTAGCTGCCGTGGATATCGTTGGTGTGTATGACGGTCACGGAGTCGTTGATCGCCTGGGGCAGATCGCTCGCAAGGGCGAGGCTGGGTGCGCCAGTGAACACGCCGGCGAGCAGCGCGGCGGTCAAGGCAAGGCGGGGGAGGAATCTTTTCATGGCAGTCTCCTTGGTCCTTAACAAAAACCACCACAAAGGCGCCTGTCCCCTTTGTGGTGGTTTTCTAGATCGTTAGCTCAGCAGCATGCGGTCGTTGGCGAGCTCGCCGCCCGAGACCTCCTCGAACTTCTGCAGTAGGTCGGCGACGGTGAGCGATTTCTTCTCGTCGCCTGCCACGTCGTAGATCACGTGGCCCTCGTGCATCATGATCAGACGGTTGCCCAGGCGGATGGCGTCGTTCATGTTATGCGTGACCATGAGCGTGGTCAGGTGGTTCTCGTCGACGATCTCCTCGGTCAGGCTGAGCACCTTGGAGGCCGTTTTGGGGTCGAGTGCTGCGGTGTGCTCGTCGAGCAGCAGCAGGCGCGGCTTGGTGAGCGTTGCCATCAACAGGGTGAGTGCCTGGCGCTGGCCGCCCGAGAGCAGGCCGACCTTAGCGTTGAGGCGCGTGTCTAGGCCAAGGTCCAGGCGCTTGAGCAGCTCAACGTACTCGTCCTTCTCGGCCTTGGTGACGCCCCACGAAAGACCGCGACGCTGGCCGCGGCGCTTGGCGAGTGCCAGGTTCTCGGCAATCTGCATGTCGGCCGCGGTGCCGCGCATGGGGTCCTGGAACACACGGCCCAGGTACTTGGCGCGCTGCGACTCGCTCAGACGCGAGATGTCGTTACCATCGAGCTCAATGACGCCCGAATCGAGCGGATACACGCCGGCGATCATGTTGAGCAGCGTGGACTTGCCGGCGCCGTTGCCGCCGATCACGGTTACAAAGTCGCCGTCGTTGAGGGTGAGGTCGACGCCGGTGAGGGCGCGCTTCTCGGTGACGGTACCCTTGTTAAAGGTCTTCTTGACGTGCGAGAGCTTAAGCATCTGCCTCATCTCCTCTCGTATAGGAGCTGCGGAGCTTGTAGCGCTCCCAAACCACGGGTACGCACAGGGCCACGGCGACGATTACGGCGGAGAGCAGCTTCATGTCGTTGGCATCCATGCCTAGCTGCAGCACGATGGCGCGGATGAGGAAGTAGACCACGGAGCCAAAGACGGCAGAGGCCAGGCGGACGGAGAACTGCGTCAGGCCGCCGGGCAACAGGCGACCGAGCACCTCGCCGATGACGATGGCGGCAAGGCCGATGACGATGGCGCCGGTGCCCATGCCAATATCGGCATACTTTTGGCTCTGGCAGATGAGCGCGCCGGCAAGGCCGATGAGGGCGTTGGAGAGCACGAGGGCGATCATCTTGGTGGTGTTGGTGTTAACGCCCAGGGCGCGGATCATGTACTCGTTGTTGCCGGTGGCGCGCAGCGCCGAGCCGATCTCGGTGCCAAAGAACCAGTACAGGATGGCAACGATCGCCACGGCCAAAATGATGCCCAGGATAATGGCGACGGTGGACTGCGGCAGCCCCGTCATGTTGCTGACGGACGAGAAGATGGTGCCCTTGGCAAGGATGGGCGTGTTGGACTTGCCCATGATGCGCAGGTTGATGGACCACAGGCTGATCTGCGTAAGAATTCCGGCGAGGATCGCGGGGATCTCGAAGACCGTGGTCAGGATGCCCGTGACGGCGCCCGCGATGGCGCCGGCGCACATGCCGGCCAAAACGGCGAGCAGCGGGTCGACGTTGTTATTGACGATGAGCACGGCGCAGACGCAGCCGCCGAGGGCAAAGCTGCCGTCGCAGGTCATATCAGGGATGTCGAGCAGGCGGAACGTGATAAACACGCCAAGCACCATGATGCCCCAGAGGACGCCCTGCGAAACGGCGCCCTGCAATGCAATGAGCATGCTTCATACCTCCTAGGATAGGGTGGACACGTGATTCACCATAATAGCGGTAACAGTGCATAAAAGAGCTGCGGACAGATGTTTTGTTTTACCTGAAGCAAGCAGGGCGGACGCCGGTCTACGACGTCCGCCCCTGTGGCTCAGATATTGAATAACGCGGCTAAGGCGCGAGTACAGGCTCTAGACGCATCGCCGCGCATGGCGCTACTCGTCCAGAGCGGAAAGGTCGATGCCCAGAGCCTCGGCCATCTCGTCGTTCTTGACGACGACCAGGTCCTTGCTCGAGAGGTGCTTGATAGCCATGTCCTCGGGCTTGGCTTCGCCCTTCAGGATCTTGACGGCCATCTCGCCCGCGGCGTACCCCAGGTCCTCGTAGTTGATGGAGAGGGTGAACAGGCCGCCGGCCATGCACATGCCCTCCTCGCCGGTCACGAAGGGAAGCTTGTTCTCCTTGCAGATCTGGCCCACCTGCGAGGCGCCTGCGGCGATGGTGTTGTCGGTGGGGGAGTAGAGCGCGTCGACCTTGCCCACGGCGGACTCGACGACGGACTGGATCTCGTTGGAGCTCGAGACGGTGAAGTCGGTGTACTCGAGGTCCAGCTTGTCGAGCTCCTTCTTGGCGGCCTTGATCTGGACGTCGGAGTTGGACTCGGCGGTGCAGTAGAGCAGGCCGACCTTCTTAACGTCGGGCAGGACCTTTTGCATCATCTCGAGCTGCTCGGCGACCGGGGTGAGGTCGGAGGCGCCGGTGACGTTTGTGCCCGGCTTGTCGTTGTCCTGGACCAGGCCGGAGGCAGCGTAGTCGGTGATCGCGCAGCCCACGATGGGGATATCGGCCGTGGCGCCGGCGGCAGCCTGCGCGGCGGGCGTGGCGATAGCATAGATCAGGTCGACGCCGTCGCCCACGAACTTGTCGGCAATGGACTTACACGTGGACTGGTCGTTCTGGGCGTTCTTCTGGTCAATCTTGACCTTAAGGCCGCTCTCCTTGATGGCCTTGACAAAGCCGTCGTTGGCGGCATCGAGTGCGGAGTGCTCGGTGAGCTGCAGGACGCCGATGGTGTAGTCGGAACCGGCGGCAGCGGAGCCGGAACCAGAGTTGCCGCCGCATCCGGCGAGCG
>CABVDE010000047.1 GCA_902496945.1 uncultured Collinsella sp. | reverse complement strand
TCACGGTGCTCATTTCCCAGTGATCACTCGGACCACTTCTTAGTGAACATCAACAGCAAGCGGCGCGAGACCCAGTGGTGGCGGTTTTGGTAAAGCGGGGACAGCAAGGTTGGTCGACGCTGATGTCCATTGCATGCGCTAATAGGGGGGCTAATAAATCAACCGAATCCCCCGTTCAACTTCAGAGTGGCTAGTGGTATTAAATAGAAATTACCAGTGGTTTTGATAATTAATACCAATTGGTATGTAAAAAAAGATGAGGCGAATAACGAATGCCATTTGAGGGAGGAAAACCTACCATTCGCCGGTTTAGCTGGCCCGCTGCAAACCGTGTTAAACAGCTTCTTTATCATGAATGAAATTACTCATATTGCGTCGGTAGGTTACACCCGAGAACTATGGGGTGTCGCACGGATAAAATGAAAGGAGAGCACATGCTCAAAAAACGCTATCTTGCTGCTGCCGTGTTTGCAGTGGCGGGCTTTCTGGGGTTGTCGGCCCCGCCCGCCGCTCTTGCGGCCGGATATGGCAACGTGGTGGTGAATGAATCGAACGGTAACGTGACCATTGGCAACAATGCGATTTCGAGAACGTTCAGCACCGCTGCCGGTAAGCTCAAGACTGTCGAAATCAACAACAAGCTCGCCTCTACCACTCTCGTTCCCGGGTTGGGGTCCGAGGAATTTGTTATTCAGTCGCTCGCCGAGGCCACGCGACTTGAGCCGGCCGGTGCTCTCACGAGCGTCAGGCCCACGGCCGTGACAGTTGCGGGCTCCTCCGTTGACATGAGCGAGGGTGCGCTGGCGTCAAAGGCGATCGATGGAGATGTAAGTACCTACTGGGCTTCTTCTGCAGAGACTGCGGGCACGGCAAACCTTGGTGTAGATTTTGGTGGAATCAAAACCATCGCAAGCGTTAGCTATACGCCGCGCCACGACGATTCGGCGGGCTATAACTGCACGGGTCGAGTCATGACGTACAAGCTCGAGTACCAGAAGGCCGACGGTACGTGGGCGACACTCGTGGAGAATGGCACCATGGAGAATACGGGCGTTACCGTCATCACCTTTAATGCCGTGGTGGCAAAGGCGATTCGCCTGACCGGTCTTACGACCTATCATTGGCAGTCTTCCAACGAGAATAAATACATGAACGCAGCGGAGCTCGACGTGCTCGACACTTCGTACGATTCCGTTGTGCACGAGGCCAAGGGCTGGACTGTGACGGGAACGTCCGTTGCCACCAACGAAGGCGGCGGATATGATGCTCTGATCGACGGTGACCTCACCACCTACTATCATTCCCGCTATGGCGCGGGCGAAGGTGACTCGAAGAAGCTTCCTGTCGATTTGACGATCGATCGCGGCGAGGGAGCGAAGAGCTCCTTCCAGACGGTCGGTTACGCGGGCCGCAACGTCAAGGGTGCTAACGGTACCTTCAAGAAGTTCGCCGTGTATGTCTCGGACAGTAAGGATAACCTGTTCGAGAACGCTAACAAGAAGGGCACGTTCTCGGTCGATTTGGGCTCTTCCTATAATGATGATGGCACCTGCAAGATGACCTATTTTGGGCTCGATAAGGCTCAGACCGGTCGTTATGTGGGTATTCGCGTGCTCGAGGCGCAGGGCGGCAGCTTCGCCTCCGGCGCCGAACTCGACCTGTATAAGGAGAAGTTCGATACGTTCGAGAGCGGTTCGGGCAAACCGCAACTCAAGACGAGCAATCTTGAGCTGGACGGACCGGTACAGGTTAGCGATACCACCGCGACGATTAACGACGTCGAGAAATCTGGCAAGATGTTGACGTTCACCTTCAAGCCGGTGCAGTTTGGTAACGGTCTTGCGACGGTGACTGAGAAGGTCGTCATGTACGATGACGATCACTTTATGCGTAAGTTCCTTGAGGTCAATTCCGAGGATAAGGACATCCGTTTCAACTACATCGATGGCGAACACCTCAACGTCAAGGATGCGAGCTACACCTGGACTATCCCTACGGGTAAAGGTGGGGTTGTCGAGATGACCGAGGCGCGCGCCAACCTGGGCCAGCCCATTTATGTCAACGGCTTATTCTTGGGTTCGGAGTTCCCTGAAACCGATACTCAGATTGTCGATGACTTGGGCCGTATGCGCTATTGGACTGGCAAGAATTTCACCGATTTTGAGCGCGATGGGCAGCTCACCTCGGACGGCAAGTACGTTTCATGGCAGACTGTTGTGGGCGCCACCCACTCCGACGGCTCGAACAACGACGTGGTTCGTACCGACTTCTACAGCTATATCAAGGGCATCTCAAAGCCGAGCGAGTTCCGCATTCAGTACAACTCTTGGTTCGACAATATGATGCTCATCGACGAGAATAACATTCTCGATTCGTTCAAGGCGGTGGATAAGAACCTTTCCTCCACGGGCGTTCGTCCGCTCGACTCCTATGTCGTTGACGACGGCTGGAACAACTACAACAACACTGAGGCGTCGGTTGACCTGGGCCGTTCTGGCACGGGTAAAAACACTGACGGGTTTTGGACGTTTAACTCTAAGTTCCCCAATAAGCTCACGACGTCTTCATCGCTCGTGGAGAAACTCGGATCGAACTTCGGCGTCTGGGTTGGCCCGCGCGGCGGTTACAACTTCTACGGTCAACTTGCAGATATTATTTCCAAGGCGGGTAACGGTTCGGCCGCTGGTGGCTCGATTGATGTTGCTGACCAGCGCTACGTTGACAATTTCCAGAATCTTGCCTTGCAGTGGATGGCTGATTACGGCGTCAACTACTGGAAATGGGATGGCTATGCTGACAATGCGCAGTACAACGCATTCTCTCAGGGCGAGGGCGTTGTAGGCTACGACGAGAATCACCATCACATGTACGGTGGCCCGAACGGTTTCTATCACGCTACCGACTTGTGGGAAAAGTGGATTGTCCTGTTTGAGAACGTGTGGGACAAGGCAGATGAGCTTGGCATTGATAACCTGTGGGTCTCTCTTACCTGCTATGTGAACCCGAGCCCTTGGTTCTTGCAATGGTCCAACTCGGTGTGGATCCAGTGCACGCATGACCGCGGCGAGGTTTCCAACTCCACGCTTAACAACAAGATGGACAACATGCTGAGCTATCGAGACGGAGCCTACTATGACTTCGCCAAGAACCACGATTTCCAGTTCCCGCTGTCCAACCTCTACAACCACGACCCGATTTACGGCAAAGAGGGTACGGGCATCAGTGCCAACTCCATGAACGGCGCCCAGTTCCGCAACTATCTGTACATGATGGCAACGCGCGGTACGTCGTTCTGGGAGCTCTATTACTCCGACAGCCTGTTCGATGACGAGAAATATCTGGTGAACGCCGACTTCCTCGAGTGGGCCGAAACGAACTTCGACAAGCTTCAGAACGCTAAGATGATTGGCGGCGTCCCTGCTTCGGGCGTTAAGCTCGGCGGTATCAGCGGCGCGGGAACGCAGGATACCTACGGTTTTGCTTGCTTCAACAGCAACGGCGACGAGGGTATCATTTCGATGCGCAACCCGTCGGCTAGCGAGAAGACCATTACCTTCAAGCTCGATGCCGGTGTGGGCGCCTCGCATGCTGGCACCTTTAAGCGCTCGATCGTTGAATCCTACACCTCGGACGGAGGCGTACTCGGTGCTTCGAAGGACAGCTATGCTCAGGGCGATACGGTTACCGTGACGCTTAAGCCCGGCGAGACCCAGATTTGGAATCTGAGCCAGAAGGGCGATACCGAGGCTCCAAAGCTTGACACCATGTATGTTAAGGGCGTAAAGAGCCTTCGCGTTCAGGCAAGCGAGCACGTGACCGATGCGCAGTTCACCGTAACGGTCGACGGCAAACAGGTTGGGTGCGAGAACGTCGAGGCATCCGCCGACATGCGCACGTTCGACATCAAGCTGAAAAACGGTGTGAAGAACGGCAGCAAGATCGAGGTCGCGGCTGCTCAGGGCCAGGATGCTTGTGGCAACAGCCTTGAGGGAAGTGTCTCGGGTATTTATCGCAAGGATGGGGTCATTGCCTCTGCTGCCACCTCAGCTGGTGGCGAGCTCTCGGATGCCGAGAATAGCGTTGAGGGCAAGAACGGTTTCACCGTTGCCACAAACGTTTCTGATGCTGCAGCTTCGACGGTGCTCCTTTCTCAGGGCGATGAATGGAAGCTCGGTATCGACAACGACGGCAGGGCATACTTTACCGTTAACGGTACGACCGCTACCTCCGATGTGACGGTTGCGGGCGGCAGTGTTACAGTCGCGGGCGTCCGCGAGAATAACGGCATGCTTAAGATCTATGTTGATGGTGAGCTTGCCGGCAGCGCCTACCTGGGTGTAAATAACGCAGACCATGCTGTGAGCACCGGTGCGATCACGGCGGGCGGCGGCGCGAAGCAGACTTCGCTTGCCGTCTATGATCATGCTCTTGGTTACGACGAGGTTCCCACTTCTGCACTGGCGGAGTTGATCGAGACCGTTGAGTCGAAGAAGGGCCAGGTAAGCGACGCATCCTGGGCAAACGCCGATATGGATAACCTGATCGATCAGGCGAAGGCGGCGATGAAGGGTGACGCTGCTGCCAAAAAGAGCGCATACGACAACCTTTATGCGGGTTACCTCAAGCTTGTCCCTGCAAACAAAACCGTGAACCTTGCCCTGGGCAAGGTGCCGACGGCTGCTTGGGTCGACGGTGACACCACGACTCCGGTGACGAATTCCGACGCTTCTCGTGCCCTGACTGTTGCGACTGATGGCAACAATGCGGACACTAACGGCTATTGCATCTTTGGCAACGATGGTAAGGAAGCGGGCTCGTACATGCAGGTCGACCTTGGCTCCGATTACGAGATTACCGGCGTGAACCTGTGGCGCTATTGGTCGGACTCGCGCACCTATAAGGCGACTGCGCTCGTGGTTGCAAGTAAGTCTGATTTCTCGGACGCTCAGGTGCTCTACTATTCGGGCGATAGCGATGTGTTTGGCCTGGGCGAGGATCCGAAGGACAGCCTGTATGCCGAGACAGCTGCGGGCGAGCAGCTCTTCGACGCCTCCGGTTCTACGGCAACGACGACAGCACGCTATGTGCGTCTGTATGCCTCCGGTGTCAAGGGCACGGGCGTCTCGAAGGAAAACCATGTGGTCGAGCTTCAGGTTTTCGGAGTCACCAAGCAAAACGATCCGTATGGCCTGAACGCTGAGAACGGACTGCTCTCTCTGATCGTTCGCGCAGAGACTGCTCAGAAGAACGCTGATTCGTATGAGTCGGTGGATGGTCTTGTCGATCCCCTGCAGAGCGCTCATGACGTCATCGATCGCATCAATGCTGGTCAGGACGTAACGTTTGGTGAGGTCCAAGATGCTACCGATTCTCTCAAGGCAGCGCTTGACGCTTTGGTTGCCAAGGCTCCTGTAAAGAAGGTAACCGTGACGTTTGACGACGGTTGCGGCAATACGTCAACCGTTGAGCTCGATGAGGGCGGAAGGGTGGCCAAGCCCGTTAACCCCACACTTGAAGGCTATGACTTCGTCGGGTGGTATGCCGACAAGGACGGTGAGCATGCGTTTGATTTCGATGCTGCCGTGAATACTGACACTACGCTCTATGCCAAGTGGATCAAGAAGCAGACCGGTGGTTCTGGTTCCGGTGCCGGTAGCGAGAACGGCTCCGGTAACGGTGGCGCTTCGACGGATAAGGACACGACTGGCTCCCAGAATAAGGGCGACAAGAAGGGAGCTAAAGTCGATTTGCCTCGTGCTGGTGATGACTCTTTGTTCTCTGCGGGTCTTGCGCTTTGCCTTGGTGCGGCAGCCATCGCGGCTTCTCATCTGCTTAAGCGCAGAAGCGAGCGCTAAGCGTCAACAATAAGTTCAGGAAGGGACTTGTGCTAGCGAACGGGTGCGGTACGTGGATACCGTGCCCGTTTTTGGCACGTTTTGGGCGGCTAACTGGTACAGATTTTGCCGAGTTACTGTTACAGATTGAGATTTTCTGGCAGGCGAGTTTGGTTTGTCTCGATCTGTAACAGGTAGGGGCCAAAAGTCGGTCTAGATGTTACAGATTTAGATTGTTGAGGATGGGTCGAGAGGAATATCTCGATCTGTAACAGTAAGACCCGGTTTTGCTGGGTAGCTGTTACAGATTGAGACAAACGGAGTCCCGCCCCATCCGCCTGCCTCCACCTGATATTCGCCGATTTTCGTTGTGCCGCTGTACCCCCATGCCATATCCTCTAAACAACTACGCGGCAACATCGCCGCTGCGCTTATCAGAGAGGAATGTCCATGACCGCACCTGCATCCAAGCTGCTTCAGCCCATTACGGTTGGCCCCCTTGAGCTCAAGAACCGTATTATGTTCCCGCCGCTTACCACCGGCTACGAAGAGCGCGACGGCTCCATCGGCGAGCGCAGCCTGGCTTTTTACGAGCGTCTGGCCCGCGGCGGCGTAAGCTACATCGTCATCGGCGACGTTGCTCCCGTCATGACCGCGAGCCCCACGCCCAAGCTGGCGACCGACGCCCAGATCCCCACATTTAAGGCGCTGGCCGACGCCGTCCACAAGCACGGCGCCAAGGTCGCGCTGCAGCTGTTCCATCCCGAGTACGACGTGCCCGGCGTTGGCCGCATGGTTATGGGTTCCATGGCCGCCGCCAAGGCCGCGCAGGAGGCCAAGGCCGCCGGCGACGAGGAAACCTTCGCCGCCAAGATGGCCGAGTCCAACGAGATCCGCAAGCAGGCCTACGCCAAGCTGCACCACGACATGCAGCACTTTGTGAACGAGGCGAGCGTGGAGCAGCTCACCCAGATCAAGGAGGCCATCGCTGCCTCGGCCGCCCGCGCGCAGCAGGCCGGCATCGACGCCATCGAGGTCCACGGCGACCGCCTGGTGGGTTCGCTGTGCTCGGCGATCCTCAACCAGCGCACCGACGAGTACGGCGGCTCGTTCGAAAATCGCGTCCGCTATGCGCTGGAGGTCGTCGCCGCCATCAAGGAAGCCGCGCCGCAGCTGATGGTGGAGTATAAACTCCCCGTGATCATGGAGAACCCCGACGGCACGCCGCGCGGCAAGGGCGGCCTGCTGCCTGACGAGGCCTGCGAGTTTGCCAAGCTGCTCGAGGGCGCCGGCATCGACTTGATCCAGGTTGCGCAGGCAAACCACACCGGCAACATGGGCGACACCATTCCACCCATGGGCGCCATGCCCTACAACTGGACGCTGCCCGTGGCCGAGCGCGTCAAGGCCCTGGTCTCCGTGCCGGTGGCAACCGTCGGCCGCGTGGTCTCGGTCGAGGCGGGCGAGAAGATCCTGGAAGACGGCTCGGCCGATATCATCGCTTACGGTCGCTCGCTCATGTGCGACCCCGACATTGCGCTGAAGGCCGCGACCGGCGAGCCCATCCGCGAGTGCCTCAACTGCAATAAGGGCTGCGTCGACGCGATTCAAAACCGCAAGTACATCTCGTGCGTGCTCAATGCCGAGAACGGCGACGAGGCGACCATCGCCATTAAGCCGGGTGAGGGCGACAAGAAGATCGCCGTGGTGGGCGGCGGCATCGCCGGCCTGGAGGCCGCGCGCGTGGCGGCCAAGCGCGGCTACGACGTGACCGTCTACGAGGCGAGCGATCATCTGGGCGGCCAGATCGTGCTGGCGGCCGCGCCTCCGCGCAAGGACGAGATCATGCGCTCCGTCGAGTACTACGAAAAGATTCTGCCTGGCCTGGGCGTGAAGGTTGAGCTCAACCATACCGCTACCGCCGAGGACCTCAACGCTGCTGACGCCGCGATTGTGGCCGTGGGCGCGCACGACGTGGTCATCCCCGTTCCGGGTGCCGATTCTGAGAAGGTCGTTTCGAGCTGGGACGTGCTAGCCGGCAAGGTGGAGCTTGCGGGCCGCGTTGCTGTCATTGGCGGCGGCCTGGTGGGCACCGAGACTGCCGAGTACCTGCTGCAGCATGGCTGCGAGGTGGCGATCGTGGAGATGCTCGACAAGATTGCCGCGGGCGAGTCCGAGACCATTCTGCCGCTGATCATGAGCGACTTTGCAGAGCACAACGTGGAGCAATATGTGAAGACCCGCCTGACCGCCATTACCGACGAGGGCGTGGAGGCCATTCGCATCACCGAGGATGGCGCCGAGGAGCCGGTGAAGATCGCCTGCGATTACGTGGTGATGGCCGTGGGCTCCAAGGCCAACGCGTTTGACCTGGACGGCGTGACGGTGCCCGTGACCTGCGTGGGCGACTGCTCGGGCGAGCACACCGCCGACATTGCGAGCGCCATTCGCACGGCGTATCACGCGGCCAACGAGCTGTAGTTAACTTCGCGGGCAGGCGGGGCGGTAGCACGGATCCGTCTCGCCCGGCTGTGTCCCGTCGGGTGTCAACCGGTGCGGGCCTGCAAGCGCAGCAGGTCCCGCCCTTTTTGTTTTGCTCCGGTGGATGGCAATGCGCGGTAATCATGGGGAGCGAGGACGTCTACTGCCTTGCAGACTACTCAAAATTATTGGGGGAGGGGATAATAATTATATCCTCTATACCAAAGGATATAAAGAGATGACAATTTTGTTGACAAGCGAATGACGATTAGCTTCGAGTCGGCTACCAGCGTAAATATTCGATAAAGAAATGTCGTAATTTGGTGCCAAATGCACAGATAACGCCGCGTCTATTTCAATTAACTGCTTTGAGCAAACAGTAAAATGCTACTATCTAACTTGCACGTAAGAAAGCAGATTAACGTTTAAGGCTAAGAAGTGGCAGGTATGTCGGAAGCAACAAGGACTCGCACGCATGCGCCCGAGGTCAGGCAGCGCGCCGTCGAGATCCTCCAAGAGGGGGTCGGTCATCGCGCCCTCGCCGCAGAGCTTGGCATTCCCCAGGCCACGGCTCGTCAGTGGGCCCGCGCGTATGCCGTGGGCGGTGCCGACGCCGTTCTCAACGCCGGTTCGCATCATCACACCTATTCGTACGAGGTTAAGCTTGCCGTGGTCAAGGACCGCCTGGAAAATGGCTTAACGGTTCGCGAGGCCATGATCAAGCACAAGATTCCCAGCGAGTCTTCGGTCAAGGCTTGGTGCCGCCAGTATCGCGACGGCGGCGCGGATGCGCTGGTCGACAAGCCGCGAGGTCGCAAACCGCGTGTCAAGCGGGCGGAATAGCGAACGGGATGGTGCGCCCACGGGGCGTATTTTTCTTGTGGCGGCAACATCTTGGCTAGTCACGGGGTCCTTGAGACATCCTCCAAAGGGGATAACACATCGCGTGCAGTGGCCATCGCGCGCGTCGGCGCGATAGGGAAGCACCGCGCCCATACTCCAAAGCGGACAGGTCCTTTGCCCTGCGCGGTCAAAGCTCCACAGCTGACCGAAAAATCACCGCTTCACCTCCCAATCTGCGCTATAACGTTGTGTTGGTAGGGCGTTTTTGCATGGGGGAGTGATGGTATGACGCTACTGTATTTCCTTACCCTATTTCCGCTGGTACCGGCGCTGGGCATGCTCCTCGCGCGCGATGACCGCGCCCGCGATGCGGTGGGGCTCATAGGTTCCGGCATCATCATGGCGGTGACAGTCGTAGTTGCCGTCATGTTTTTTGGCACGGGACCGCAAAGCTTCGAGGTCGCCCCCGGCACCTCGCATATGCTCTCGGTCATCAGCTCCGTCATCGACGTCATCCTGTGCTCCGTCATCCTGTATAACGCACGCAAATATGAGAGCATGCTCACCACGGTGCTCGGCGTGGTGCAGCTGGTGGGCTCGTTCGCCTTTGCGGCCATGACGTTGCCTGCGGCCGAGGTCGTCACCGCCACGCCGTTCTACCTGGACTACATGAGCGTGATCATGGTCCTCGCCGTCGGCATTGTCGGCAGCCTGATCTGCATCTACGCCTTGGGCTACATGAAGGATTTCCAGGCCCATGACGAGCACGAGGCCGCGCTGCGCGGGCAGACCGCGCCCGACCGTCGCCCGCAGTTCCTGGCGCTTATGTTCCTGTTCCTCTCGGCCATGTTCGTTATCGTGACGAGCGATAACCTAGAGTGGCTGTTCTGCGGCTGGGAAATCACCACCGTGTGCTCGTTCCTTATGATTGGCTACACGCGCACGCCCGAGGCCATCAAGAACGCCTTCACCCAGATTATCCTCAACATGCTGGGCGGCATCGCGTTTTTGGCCGGACTCATGTACCTGCACGTTAACGGCATGCCGCTGACCATCTCGGGTATGATCGAGCTTTCCGGCGCCGGCACCTCGCAGTCTGCGCTGCTGGTGCTGCCGGTCGTCTTGCTGTCGCTCGCCGCACTTACCAAGGCCGCGCAGATGCCGTTCCACACCTGGCTGCTCGGCGCCATGGTCGCCCCCACGCCCACGAGCGCCCTGCTGCACTCGTCAACCATGGTCAAGGCCGGCGTGTTCCTGATGGTCAAGCTGAGCCCCCTCTATGCCACCTATCCCGTGACCGGCTTTATGGTCACGAGTGTGGGTGCCATCACGTTTTTGCTGGCCGCCCTCATGGCCATCTCGCAGAGCAACGCCAAGCGCGTGCTCGCGTACTCCACCATCTCCAACCTGGGCCTCATCAGTGCCTGCCTGGGCGTCGGCGCGCCCGAGGCCGTATGGGCCGCCATCTTCCTGATCCTGTTCCATACGGTGGCCAAGTCGCTGCTGTTCCTGTGCGTGGGTACTGCCGAGCATCATATCGGCAGCCGCAATATCGAGGACATGGACGGCATGTTCAGCCGTATGCCGCACCTGACGCGCCTGATGATGCTGGGCATCATGGGCATGTTCGTGGCACCGTTTGGCATGCTCGTGTCCAAGTGGGGAGCCCTGGTGGCGTTTGCGCAGACCGGCAACGTGCTCATGATCATGGTGCTGGCCTTTGGCTCGGCCGCGACGTTCTTCTTCTGGGGCAAGTGGCTCGCCAAGCTCTCGGGCGTCGATCCCACGGCACAAAACGTGGAAGGAAATGTCCACAAGACCGAATGGGCGGCGCTCAACACCATCGCCGCACTGCTGGTGCTGTGCTGCGTGGCGTTCCCGGTCATCTCGAGCGGTCTGGTGTCGCCTTACTTAGCCATGGTGTTTGGCCGCGTGCCGCATGTCATTGGCAAGGACGCCATGTATCTGATGGTGGTCATCGTGGCGTTTATCGCCGTGGTGCTGCTGACTTCGTTCCGCGTGAGCAACAAGCCGCACGTCAACGTGTACCTTTCGGGTGTGGGGACCGAGAGCTACCGCCATTTCCGCGGCTCGATGGGCCACGAGGTAAAGGCCGAAAAGCGCAACTGGTATCTGGAGGATGCCCTTGGCGAGAAGCGCATCGGCCCCGCGGGCAGCGTCGTGTGCTGCGCCATTATTCTGTTTGCGCTGCTGTGCTGCGCGTGGATTGGGCCCGAGCGGCTTGCCATGGGCGAGCCCTCGGTGCTGCGCGGCAAGTACTTTGAAGGTTCGGGTGTCGTGGGCATCTTTATAGGCACCGTGGCGTTTGCCCTGCTGGCGCCGCTTGTGGGCGGCCTGATCGACGGCATCGACCGCAAGCTTTCGGCCCGCATGCAGGGCCGTGTGGGCCCGCGCCTGCTGCAGCCGTTCTACGACGTTGCCAAGCTCCTGCGCAAGGCCCCTGCCAGCGTTAACACCATGGACGACACCTATATGGCATGCGCGCTCATCTTTACCGTGGTGGGCGGCGGCATTTTTGTGTCGGGTTCCAACACGCTGCTGTGCGCTTTTATGGTGACGCTCGCCGCGATCTTTGTGGTGCTGGCATCCGCCTCGACGCAAAGTCCGTTTGCGCAGGTCGGCGCCGACCGCGAGCTGCTGCAGGTTATGAGTTACGAGCCCGCCGTTCTGCTGATGAGCGTGGGCCTGTATCTCGCCACCGACAGCTTCGACTCCATTGCCGTGACGGGGCAGTCGGCCCCCATCATCGTGTACAGCGCACCCATTTTCCTCGCGCTGCTTGCGGTGCTCACCATCAAGCTGCGCAAGTCGCCGTTCGATCTTTCGTACTCGCATCACGCGCATCAGGAGATCGTCCAGGGCATCGCCACCGAGATGAGCGGCGGCACGCTGGCCAAGATGACCCTTATGCACTGGTGCGAGACCGTGCTGTTTTTGATGTGGGTCGGCATGTTCTTTGTTTGGGACAACCCGGTGAGCTGGGTCGTTGCCCTGGTCGTTATGGCCGCGACGTATTTTGTCGAGGTGTTGATCGACAACACCTTCGCCCGTAGCACCTGGCGCAGCTGCTTTAAGCTCGGGTGGGGCGTGGCGCTGGTGTTTGGCCTGCTCAACCTTATGCCCATCCTCGTCGACGTATTTATTTAGGAGGCGGCATCCATGGATCATAAAATGTCGCGCTCGCCGTGGGTCATTCATTACGACGGCTCGAGCTGCAACGGATGCGATATCGAGGTGCTGGCCTCGCTCACGCCACTGTTCGATGCGGAGCGCTTTGGCGTGGTCAACACCGGCAACCCCAAGCATGCGGACATCTTTTTGGTGACGGGTTCGGTCAACGCGCAGAACCTGCCCGTCGTGCGCCAGATCTACAACCAGATGCTCGAGCCCAAGTGCGTGGTGGCGTGCGGTATCTGCGCGTGTTCGGGCGGTGTGTTCCGCGATGCCTATAACGTGATCGGCGGCGTGGACCGCGCGATTCCCGTGGACGTGTACGCGCCCGGGTGTGCCATTCGCCCCGAGACCGTGATCGATGCCATCGTGGAGGCGTGCGGCATCCTGGACCAGAAGGAGGCCGTGATGCGCGCCGGCGGCGACCCGCTTACCGTGGGCGGTGCCGCTACCTGGGATGGTGGTGTTGAGCTGGGCGAGGACGGATTTGTGGCCCCGGCTGAGGCCGGCGACGCGCCCGCCGCTGGCGACGCGCCTGCTGAGACGCCCGCGGCCGGCGACGCGCCCGTCGCTGCAAAGGAGGCCGAGTAATGCAAAAGGCTATCTATACCACCGTCGAGCTCGATGCGCTGCTGTCGCATGTCCAGGCGCTCAAGGGTGCCGGTGCCCGCTTTGTACAGATGCACGCCGAGCGCAATGTGGACGACGGCACGTATCGCTTGGTCTATACGTTCATCAACGTTCGTGCTGCCCAGGAGCAGATCGCGCAGGACGGCAGTTATGCGATTGAGAACCTGGTAGTCGATGGTATCGACCAGTACCAGGAGATTCCATCCATCAGCTCGTACTACCCTGCGGTGTTCCCGTTTGAAAATGAGGCACACGACCTGTTTGGGCTTGCCATTACCGACATGCAGATTGACTTTAAGGGCTTTTTCTACCAGGTCTCGACTGCCGAGCCCATGAGCGTCATCACGCCCGAGGTGAAGGCTGCGCGCGAGAAGGCCATGAAGGTCCGTGCCGCCGCCGAGGCCAAGGCACGCAAGGCCGCGGCCGAGAAGGCCGCCGCTGCCGCGGCCGCTGCGGGGGAGGGCGCTGGCGATGCTGCGGGCGCTGCCGTCGCTCAGCCCGCTGCGGCTGCCGGCTCCGATGCTCAGCATGACGAGGCTGCCGCCAAGGCCGCGCTCAAGGCTGCCGAGATGGAGGCAAAGCTCGCCGCCATGGATCCCGAGAAAGCGGCCAAGGTTCGCGCGGCGCTTGCCGCCAAAGCCGCCCGCGATAAGCAGAAAAAGGAGGCGTAAGGTCCATGGCACATCGCTCCGTTATTCCGTTTGGCCCGCAGCACCCGGTGCTGCCCGAGCCGCTTCACCTGGACCTGGTGCTCGAGGACGACCGCGTTATCGAGGCAATTCCGCAGATCGGCTTTGTGCACCGCGGACTCGAGAAGCTCACCGAAAAGCGTGACATGCACCAGTTTGGCTACATCGCCGAGCGCATCTGCGGCATTTGCGCCGTGGGTCACAGCTGCGGCTATGCCAGCGCCTGCGAGCGCATGCTCGACATCGAGGTACCCGGCCGCGTGCAGTATATTCGCACCATTTTGCACGAGCTTTCGCGCATTCACTCGCACCTGCTGTGGCTGGGCCTGCTCGCCGATGCCTTTGGCTTCGAGGCGCTGTTCTATCGTTCGTGGACCCTGCGCGAGCAGATTCTCAAGATCTTTGAGAGCACGTGTGGCGGTCGCGTGATTCTGTCGATTAACGAGATCGGCGGCCTTAAGCATGACATTGAGGACTCCGAGCTGGCGGGCATTGTCCAGACGCTCGACGCCATGCGCCTCGACTACGAGGCCCTGGTGCATACCTTTTTGGACGACGACAGCTGCGGCGAGCGCCTGCATGGCGTGGGCGTGATCAGCAAGAAGGACGCGCTGGACCTTTCGATGGTCGGTCCGTTTGGGCGCGCCTCGGGCGTGGACTACGACGTGCGCATGTTTGGCGACGGTGCCTATGCGGACCTGGCTGCGTTTGAGCCCATCGTTGCTACCGATGGCGACTGCTATGCCCGCTGCCAGGTGCGTTGCGCCGAGGTCACGCAGGCCATGGACATCATTAAGGAGCTTGTGGGCAAGATTCCGCACGACGGCATCGGCGGGCGTACCAAGCTTGCGCCGGCCGATGGCGCGCGCGGCGAGGTTGTGATTGAGCAGCCGCGCGGCGAGGCGTACTACTATGTGCGCGGTAACGGCACCAAGAATTTGGACCGTTTCCGTGTGCGCACGCCGACGTCGCAAAACCTGGCGGGCCTGACGCATGCGCTGCAGGGCGTGCTCATTGCCAACGTGCCCATGATTATCCTGACCATCGACCCCTGCATTAGTTGCACGGAAAGGTAGGCGCGGCATGAGTTTACTGACATTTGCCAAGACGGCCTTGGGTTCTATGGTCAAGCAGCCGGTAACGGTGTGCTACCCGCAGGAGGAGCTTGCGGCACCGGAGCGCCTGCGCGGGCATATCGTTAATGATATGGGCGTGTGCATTTGCTGCGGCATGTGTGCGCGTCGCTGCCCGGCGGGCGCGCTTGCGGTTGACCGCAAGGGTGGAACGTGGTCGATCGACCCGTATGCCTGCGTGGTGTGCGGCGAATGCATCGAAAGCTGTCCCAAGCACTGTCTGAGTATGGACACCGCGCGCACTCCGGTTGCGGCGGACAAGGCTCCCACGGTGGAAACCAAGCCGGAATAACGCTGGAATAGGGACCGGCGGGGCA
>CABVDE010000046.1 GCA_902496945.1 uncultured Collinsella sp. | reverse complement strand
GCTGGTGCCGATCGTGCGCAATGGCAGTGCGGTGGCTCCGCGTGAGAGCATCGAGGACGCGCGCGACCGCTGCGCCTGGGCGCTCGATCATCTGGACGCGGCTTTCAAGCGCTTCCTGTACCCGCAGACCTATGTGGTGGGCATGGAGCAGGGCCTGGCCCAGGTGCGCGACGAGCTCGTGCGCAAGAACATGGCTGCGGCTTCCGCCTTCCCCTGGGCAAAATGATCCGCATGCGACGGAGGAAAACGGATCATTTTCGTCCGTCCCGCACCAGGTGCCCCGGCTTCCCAGGCTCGCCCGCTCGCTCGACATTCGATTGGGTTGACGTATGACGACTTCTTATAAAACGATGGTGGTAAAGATCGGCTCGTCCACGGTGGTGGGTGCCGATGGCAAGGTCAACCGCGCCTTTATCGGCGGGCTTGCCGATCAGGCTGCGGCCCTGCGCGAGCTCGGCTGGCGCTTGGTCGTAGTGAGTTCCGGTGCCATTGCGTGCGGTTATCCCGTGCTGGGCTTCGACCGCAAGCCGGTCGGCGATCTGCCGAGCTTGCAGGCCTGCGCCTCGGCCGGCCAGTGCATCATCTCATCGGCCTACGACGAGGAGTTCCATGCGCGCGACCTGCTCACCTCGCTCGTGCTGCTCACGCGCCATGACACGGCTCGCCGCACGTCCTACCTGCACGCGCGCGATGCCCTGCTGCGCCTGGTCGAGCTCGGCGTGGTGCCGGTCGTCAATGAGAACGACACCGTTACCGTCGACGAGATTAAGTTCGGCGACAACGATACGCTCGCGGCGCTCGTAAGCTGTCTGGTTTCTGCCGACCTGTGCGTGACGCTGTCTGACATCGATGGCCTCTACACCGCCAATCCGCACGAGGACCCCACGGCCGAGTTTGTCCCGGTCGTGCATAAGATCGATGCCAAGATCATTGCCTCGGCGGGCGATTCGTCGACGTCTGTGGGCACGGGCGGCATGATTACCAAGATCCGCGCGAGCCGCATCCTCATGACGGCCGGCATTCAGAGCGTGATTTGCTCGGGCGAGGAACCCGATGCTCTGGTGCGCCTCGCCCGTGGCGAGAGCGTGGGCACGCTGTTCGATCCGCCGGCGGAGCGCTTGGACATCGCACCCCGCAAGCTGTGGATCGCGCTGGGTGACAAGGCTCATGGCTCGGTAACGGTTGACGACGGTGCCGCAAAGGCGCTGGTCAGCCGTGGTTCGTCCTTGCTCGCAGTGGGCATTCGCCAGGTCGATGGTGAGTTTGCCGAGGGCGATGTGCTCGATGTATGCGACCCGAGCGGCATGGTCGTCGCCCGCGGTATCGCCGAGGCCGATTCGGACGTGCTTGAGCTCGCAGCCGGACGCCGCCAGGACCAGATTGCCAGCAACCGCCTGCTCGCGGACCTAGCGGAGAAGCCGGCGATTCATCGAGATAATCTCATCGTCTTCGCCTAGCGGGTCGACGCTGCGCGCCGCCCAGAGCGACAATTTGCCATTCAAAAGGCGAGGCATGACCAATCAGGTCTATGCCCCGCCTTTTTCATGTCAACTTGTTCGCTCTGGACGGCGCTCGCTTCTTTTGCTCAACCTGCGAATTAAGGCTGCTCGCTTAGGGCGTTTTCGCTTTCCGTCCTCTTTCTGCAATGACTTCATTAACCTGGCACTTGGGGACGTTCCTTATGTGCCGGCAGTTGGGGACACTCCTTCGCTAGAAGATTTGGCGCAGGTCTCCGCGGTTGAGGGCTTCGTCGTAGAGGTGCTTGAACACCTTACTGCCGTGCAGGCCGTCGTGCTCGAACTCGTTGGTCACCCAGGCGTGCGAGTTGCCCACGCGGCTAAGCGTGTCGAGCTGCAGGCCCGAATCCACGTACATGTCATCGAAGTACACCGCGGCCTGGAGTGGCACCTCGTTGCAGGCCAGGCGCTGCGGGTCGTAGATCTTGTCCCAGCTGGTGTCCTCCATCAGCAGGTCCATCGCGGGCTTAAAGGGCTTAAGTTCGGGCATCTGCCCAAACATCCACGGGAACATGGCCTCGCCGGTAAACATGAGCGGGCGCGCGAGGGTATCGAACTCGGCACGATGAGCTTTCTCTTTGGCCGCGGCCCAGCGAATGGGCATGGTGTCGCCGTCGGCGTAGATGAACTCCTGAAGCGTCCAGTACAGCGGATTCGTGCGCGTGTTGGTGCGCTCGAAGGCGCGCATCAAAAAGCTGTCGGATACCGAGGTACCGCAGCTCAGCGTGCCGTCGCCGTCAACAAAAGCGTGATCGATAATCCAGTGCATGCGCTCAAAGCTCGGCTTCATGCCAAAGTCGCTGCCCATAAGTTGCAGACGCTCCACCGTCATTGGCGAGCCGTCGGACAGCACGGGCTTCTGCTCCTCAAGCGCATCGGCAAGAGCCGCCACGCGCTCGACGTCGGCGGGGTAGCGGTCGTAATACTGCTGCGTCTTGGAGGCCATGCGCGGGAAGGTGTGCGCGTAGACCTCGCTGGCGCTCGCCGGGACGTGGGGGATGCCGCCGCAGGTAAAGCTCGCCGCCACGCCCTCGGGGAAGAGCGACAGGTAGCTCAGCGTTAAAAATCCGCCGTAGCTTTGGCCGAGCGTGACCCACGGCTTGCCGCCAAAGCCCACCAGGCGCAGGTACTCAAAATCGCGCACGATGGAGCTGGCGAGGTGGCGCTTGAGGAAGTCCGCCTGCGAGCGTGCGGCATCGGAGCCGGCCGCCGTCGCGCGCTCGCCCAGAGCCGCGATCGTACGCCCGTCTACACAGCTGCTGCGCCCGGTGCCGCGCTGGTCGGGCAGGACGACGCGGAAGTGCTTGACGGCCTCCTCGATCCAGCCATCGCTTGTAGGTGACAGCGGACGCGGACTCTCGCCGCCGGGGCCGCCCTGCAAAAACAGGAGCAGCGGCAGATCGTCGTTGATGCGGTCGGGCGCGCAAACCACGCGGTAGAAGAGTTTGATGCTCTCGGGAGCGCCGGCGATGGGTGCCGGCATAGCGCCGCGGCGCATGGTGCTGCCGACGGCCAGGAGCATCGGCTCCAGACCACGCCAGTCGAGGGGGACGTCGATGCTGTGGTCCTCGACATACAGGCCGGGGACGTGGTACGAAGTGATGAGGGCCATGTGAGTCTTCCGTTCGTTGCGGTGTTTCGGGTTGACCAATTCTACCGCCGCGGGCGAGGCCATGCACAAATCGGCTACCATGGTGGGCAAACTACTAAGAGAAAGGGCCGCCCATGTCGGTCGATATAGCTACGTATGTCCACGATCTTGCCGTTGCCGCCAAGGCAGCGTCGGCCTCGCTTGCCACGGCGAGCGATGAGCAGCGCCAGGAGGCCGTGCGCGCCATGGCCGCAGCACTGCGCAACGGTGTCGACTCCATCGTCGCCGCCAACGAGCTCGATATGTCCGCCGCGCGCGATGCGGGCACCTCGGCCGGCCTGCTCGATCGCCTGTTGCTGACGCCCGAGCGCATCGAGGGCATGTCCGCCGGTTTGGAGAAACTCGCCGAGCTGCCCGATCCTGTCGGCCGCGTGCTCGACCACCGCGTGCTCGCAAGCGGCGTGGACCTCACCCGCGTGAGCGTGCCGCTGGGCCTGGTCGCCATGGTGTATGAGGCGCGTCCCAACGTGACGGCCGATGCCGCGGGTATCTGCATCCGTACCGGCAATGCCTGCATCCTGCGTGGCGGCTCGCTGGCTTATCATTCGTGTGCCATGATTTCGGAGCTGTTGGCCGATGCGCTCGAGGCTAAGGGTTTCCCGCGCGCGGCTGTGTCGATGATCGAGTCAACCGACCGCGAGGCCACCGGCGAGCTCATGAAGCTCCGCGGTATCGTCGACGTGCTCATTCCGCGCGGTGGTGCGGGCCTGATCCAGCGCTGCGTGTGCGAGTCGCTTGTGCCGGTAATCGAGACGGGCACGGGCAACTGCCACATTTACGTGCATGAATCCGCCGACTTTGACAAGGCACTCAACATTATCGTCAATGCCAAGACCCAGCGCGTGGGCGTGTGCAATGCCGCCGAGTCGCTGCTGGTCGACCGTGCCGTGGCCGATGCGTTTTTGCCTGCGGTCGTGGCTGTGCTGCATGACCACGGCGTGTTCATTCACGGCGACGAGGCCACGTGCGCCGCGTGCGCCGACGCTGGGCTTGCCGAGGGCGACGACTATGTTGCCGCGACTGAGGAGGACTGGGGCCGTGAGTACCTGGCGCTCGAGATGAGCGTGAAGGTTGCGGCGAACGAGGACGAGGCCATCGCGCACATCAACCGCTACGGCACCATGCACTCCGAGGCCATCGTTGCCGAGGACGAGGATGCCTGCGAGCACTTCCTGGATGCGGTCGATGCCTCGGCCGTGTACGCTAACGCCAGTACGCGTTTCACCGACGGCGGCGAGTTTGGCCTGGGCGCCGAGATCGGCATCTCGACCCAAAAGCTCCACGCCCGCGGACCCTTCGCCGCCGAGGCCCTCACCACCTACAAATACAAGCTCCGCGGCACCGGACAGGTCCGTCCCTAGCGCCCATGCAAACGAAAAACCACCACAAAGGGGACAGGCACCTTTGTGGTGGTTTTAGGTTGCGCGGTGCGATTAGGCCTGGAAGGTGTCACGGTCGGGGGCGAAGGACTGCATGGCCGCGATGGTGCGGTCGAAGAGCTCGGGGAGCTCCCAGCCCAGCATCTCGGCGCCCTGCGAAATCACGTCGCGCGAGCAGCCGGCGGCAAAGCGCTTGTCCTTGAACTTCTTCTTGAGCGACTTAGTCGTAAAGTCCATGACGCTCTTGCTCGGGCGCATGATGACGGCGGCGCCGATTAGGCCGGTGAGCTCGTCGCAGGCAAACAGGATCTTTTCCATCTGCAGCTCGGGCTTGGGCAGCGAGGTATTGAAATCGGACGTATGTGTCTGGATAGCGCGAATGAGCTCCGGGGACGCACCCTCGCCCTCAAGGATCTCGGCCGCATAGATGGTATGGTTCATGGGATCATCCTCATGTTCCTCCCAATCCAGGTCGTGCAGCAGGCCGACGATCCCCCAAAACTCTTCGTTCTCGGGGTCGAACTCGCGCGCAAAGTAGCGCATGGTGCCCTCAACGGTTTTGCCGTGCGTGATGTGGAACGGGTCTTTGTTGTGCTCGATGAGCAGTTCGAACGCGCGGTCGCGAGTGATTCCGGCGGTAAGCAGCTCTGCCATAACAGACTCCTTGTGCTCGTAGGTATCGATAAGCATGAATACTACTAGAACGAGAAAACCACCACAAAGGTGCCTGTCCCCATTGTGGTGGTTTTTGGCAGGTTAGTTGAGGGCGGCTTGGGATAGGCGGGCTTCGGCGGCCTCCTCGGTGACGCCAAGGGCCACGGCGAACTCCTCGATGGAGCGGCGCTTGGCCTCCTTGAGCACGCGCATGTAGTAGGAGCTGGGCTTTTTATCGGCTTTTTCGGCCTGGCGAATGCGGTGCATCATGGTCTTCGCCACGCGGACCGTCTCGGGCGCACCCAGCTTGAGCTGCTGTTTAAAGTGCGTCTCCTCAAGCGAGCTGTTGCGCTCGGTAAAGGTGTCGCACTCCAGCTCGTCGTAGTGGCTCAACAGGTGCTCGGCATCTTGCTGCGAGATAGCGGCGTGCAAACGGTCGGCCTGCGCTACGGGGTACATAAGGATCGTTTGCGCATGTCCCTGCTTGGTCTCGAGCAACAGCATGGGCTGCGGCGTGTCGTCCCTAAAACCGACGACGGTGCAGACTCCCTGACCCGGATGAATGACGTGTTGACCGATTGAGAACATGCTACCTCCAACTTATACGAATTTACGTATGTCTAGAATAACACGCTGACGTGCGCAAACCCTAACTTTATGCAGGAAAAGCACACAACTCCGATAGGTTAGAGTATTCGATAAAACGTGCTACCCATTCACACCTTTATGCATTTTCAACGTGTGCATAATCTGCAGGCAGACCGGCATCTTTGAGTGGCTCCATACATGCTGTAGTCATTTTTGTGCATATGCAATATCAATTGGCTTTACCCTGCGACAGTATACGCCGCTTGTGATAGAGTTCTACAAACTCTGGCTTTTGCCCTACGAGTGACCAAGAGCTCGGGGGCTTTAACACAAGGAGGATCTATGCCCGAGAAGATTGAAGAGCTGGTACGCGCTGCGCTTGCTGCGGCCCAGGAGGCCGGCGACCTTTCCGCATTTGAACTTGACGATTGCGCTATCGAGCGACCGGCTGACACTTCTCATGGCGAATGGACCTCCACCATGGCCCTGAAGTCTGCCAAGCTGGCTCACTGCGCCCCGCGCAAGATCGCCGAGGCCGTCGTTGCCCATATGCCCGAGGACCCCGCGATCGAGAAGGTCGAGATCGCCGGTCCCGGCTTCATCAACTTCTACCTCTCCATCGCCGTCAAGAACGCCATCTTTGGCGAGGCTCGCGAGAAGGGCATGGACTTCGCTAAGTCCAACGTCGGTGGTGGCCTGAAGACCCAGGTCGAGTTCGTCTCCGCCAACCCCGTCGGCCCCATGCACATCGGTCATGGCCGTTGGGCCGCGCTGGGCGACTCGCTCTGCCGCGTCATGGACCACGCCGGCTACCAGATCCAGCGTGAGTTCTACATCAACGACCACGGCACCCAGATGAACACCTTCGGTAACTCCATCAGCACGCGCTATATGCAGCTTGCCGACATCATCGCCAAGCAGGGCGTGGATATCGACGAGGCTCACAAGCTGCTGATTGCCGACCGCGACGCGTTTGTTGCCGACGAGAACGACGAGCATCCCGAGACCCATCCGTATCAGGACAACTTTGCCGAGACTCTGGGAAAGGACTCCTACGGCGGCGACTACATCATCGACGAGGCTGCCGAGTTCTGGCGCACCGACGGTGACAAGTGGGTCGACGCCGATCCGCAGGAGCGTATGGAGAGCTTCCGTGAGCGCGGCTACGTAAAGATGGTCGACAACATGCGCGACCTCTGCCACGCCGTCAATTGCGACTTCGACCGCTGGTACTCCGAGCGTTCGCTGTACGTGAAGGACACCGAGGGCGAGACCGCCGGCACCTCTGCCGTCGACCGCGCTTTTGAGAAGCTCGACAAGATGGGCTACCTCTACACCAAGGACGGCGCCCTGTGGTTCCGCTCCACCGACCTGGGCGACGACAAGGACCGCGTCCTGATCAAGTCCGACGGCGAGTACACCTACTTCGCTTCCGACGTCGCCTATCACTGGGATAAGTTCCAGCGCGTCGACCACGTCATTGACATCTGGGGTGCCGACCACCACGGCTACATCGAGCGCGTCCGCTGCGTCTGCGATGCTCTTGGCTACCCCGGCAAGTTCGAGGTTCTGCTGGGCCAGCTCGTCAACCTGCTGCGCAACGGCAAGCCCGTCCGTATGTCCAAGCGCAAGGGCACCATGGTGACCCTGCAGGAGCTCGTTGACGAGGTCGGTTCCGACGCCGCTCGCTACACGCTCATCTCCAAGAGCTCCAACCAGATGGTCGACTTCGATATTGAGGCCGTTAAGAAGCGCGACAACTCCAACCCGGTCTATTACGTGCAGTATGCTCACGCCCGCGTGTGCTCCATCCTGCGCCGTGCTGCTGACGTTACGCCCGAGCAGGCTGACGAGATGGGCATGAAGGCCGTCGCCGCCAAGGCCATCGGTGAAAACGTCGATTACTCGCTGCTGACCGACCCAACCGAGCTCGCCCTTTCGCGTAAGCTCAACGAGCTCACCGACCTTATTGGTAGCTGCGCTCGTGATCGTGCTCCGTTCCGTCTGACGCACTTTGCCGAGGAGCTCGCCGGTGACTTCCACAGCTTCTACGCTGCCTGCCAGGTGCTGCCGAGCGAGGGCCGTCCCGTCGACCCCGAGCTCTCGCGCGCCCGTCTGGCCGCTTGCGATGCCGTCCGCGTGACGCTCGCCCTGGTGCTCACCCTCGTTGGCGTTTCCGCGCCCGAGCAGATGTAATCTGCTCGTCATTTGACCGCGCAGGTTTGGTTTAACTGAGCCTCGAAAGCCCGATCTCCCACGGAGGTCGGGCTTTTTTGCAAACGCCGACGTATTGACGAATTTGGAACTGCTGGAAATACGAAACTATGCCGGTTTACTACGATGAATTGAGAAATTGCAACCACGCTGGCTTTTCGCTAAAAAGTGCAAGTCATCTACCTGCTGTTTTGGTTCAACAGGTTTCGGAGTGGTCGCGGTTGAGCGATTCATCGTAGTAAACCGCCATAGTTTTGGCGGAGGCAGTCTGATTCGTGGGTGGTAAACCAAAGAGTGTCCCTTTTGACTAGTCGTTTAAGAACGTCCCTAATGACTAAGTTGCAGGTGGCGGCGGTTGTGTTACACTAACGCTGCGTATTTGACGCAATCATCTCGATACAGATCAATGATGTCCGTCGTTTTGAACGGAACTAGACTGTTTAGCCGCCCTGAAGGTATATGCAGGGAGCATGTGATCACAGGGCTTGAAAAGAAAGTTGAGCAAACACTGTGTCTGATCAACAGCAAGAAAACGAAATAACGACGACGCAGGCCGCTCCCGCTGCACCGGTTGCGTCGGACCAGGTCGCGGCGCCCGCGCAAGCCTCGGCTCCTGAGACGCCTAAGGCTGCTTCGACGCCTGCGCCTGCAGCGGCTGAGAAGGCCGTGCCTGCAACTGGTGAGGAGGCTGCTCCGGCAAAGCCCAAGCGCACCCGCCGTACGGCCAAGCCTGCCGCTGACGGCGAGGAGGTCGCCAAGCCCAAGCGCCGTACCACGCGCGCCAAGCGCACTGTTGCAGCTGACTCCTCGGCGCCGATTTCCGATGAGGTCGCGCAGGCACGTGCGTTGGCGCAGATCAGCGAGGCTCAGGTGGTGCGCGCCCGTCGTCGTGCTGCCGAGCGCGAGGCCGCGGCTCTGACCGAGCTTGCAGCTCCGTCTGTGCCCGAGACGCCTGCGGCCATCGAGGTTTCTGCCGCCGACCAGCCGACCGAGAAGCCGGCACCGCGCACGCGCCGTCGCACGGCCGCTAAGACCGAGCAGGTTGCCGAGCAGGTGGCCCCCGAGTCCGCTGAGACTTCGGTCCGTTCCGCGGCAGGGGAGGGCACATTACCTGCTGAGCCCGCCGCGCCTGTCGAGGCCGGTGAAGTTCCCGTTGTCGATCCGGCTTTGCGCCCGCACCGTCGCGGCCGCAAGCCCAAGGCCTTCGTCGAGGCCGAGAAGGCCGCAGCCGCAGCCGCAGCCGCTCGGGATGCTGCGGCGACCGCCGAGTCCGCAACTGCTGCCGATGCGCCCGTCCAGGATGCTGCGACTTCCGAGGCAGCTCCCGACGATGTCGAGCCCGCCGATGTCCGTCCCGGTCGCAGCCGTCGCACTGCTGCTAAGCGCACGTCCAAGGCCAAGGCTGCCAAGAAGGGTGCGTCCGAGGATTCCGCCGAGACGACCGCCGATGCGTCGACTGATGCCGCAGAGCCTCAGGACGTCGAACAGCCTGCGTCCGAGAAGCCCAAGGGCGGTCGTAAGAAGTCCGCTAAGGCCAAGGCGTCCGAGCAGCAGGCTGATGTCGAAGCGCAGGTCGATTCCGGCGCCGAGGCCAATGACGCCGCTGCGGCCAACGCCGACGCCCCCGCAACCGATGGTGCCGCCCCCGCCGAGGCCGAAGACGGCGCCCGCCCCAACCGCCGCCAGCACAAGCGTAACGACGAGCGCAACGAGCGCAAGGACGAGCGCAACAACGACCGTCGCAATCGTCAGCGCGATCGCAAACAGCGCAACAAGGAGCGCAACGCCGCCCCCACCGAGCCCACGCTTTCACGTGAGGAGCTCGCGGCCATGAAGGTCGCTGAGCTGCGTGAGAAGGCAAAGGAGTTCGAGATCGAGACGACCGGCAAGAAGAAGGCCGAGCTCGTCGAGGAGATCTACACCACCGCCGCGAAGGCTGAGGGCTTCCGCGACATCAAGGGCATTCTGCAGATTCGCCAGGACAGCTCCGGCATCATCCACGCCCACGGCTATATGAAGTCCAACGACGACGCCTTCGTGCCCGCCTACCTCATCCGCTCCGCGCGCCTGCGCACGGGCGACGTCATCGAGGGCTCGCTTCGCCCCTCGCGCGGCGGCGATAAGCGCGCCGGCCTCGCCAAAATCACGACCGTCAACGGTCTGGATCCCGAGCAGATTCGCAATCGCCCCAAGTTCGGCGACCTCACGCCGGTCTATCCCAATGAGCCGCTGCGCATGGAGCACGGCAAGGATTCCATCACCGGTCGAGCCATCGATATCGTGTCACCGATCGGTAAGGGCCAGCGTGGCCTGATCGTGTCGCCGCCCAAGGCCGGCAAGACCACGATCCTCAAGAAGATCTGCCAGTCCATCTCGATTAACAACCCCGAGGTGCACCTCATCTGCCTGCTCGTCGACGAGCGCCCCGAAGAGGTCACCGATATGCAGCGTTCCATCAAGGGCGAGGTCGTGGCCTCGACCTTCGATATGCCTGCCGACAACCACACCCGCGTGGCCGAGCTCGTCATCGAGCGCGCCAAGCGCATCGTGGAGCTGGGTGGCGACGTCGTGGTAGTGCTAGACTCCATCACCCGCCTTGCCCGCGCTTACAACTTGGCCGCTCCCGCCTCGGGCCGCATCCTTTCGGGCGGCGTCGATTCGGCAGCCCTGTATCCGCCCAAGCGCTTCCTGGGCGCAGCCCGTAATATCGAGAACGGTGGCTCGCTCACCATTTTGGCTTCCGCCCTCATCGACACCGGTTCCAAGATGGACGAGGTCATCTTTGAGGAGTTCAAGGGCACCGGCAACATGGAGCTCAAGCTCGACCGCGACCTGGCCGATCGCCGTATCTTCCCGGCTATCGACCCCGTTGCCTCCGGTACGCGCAACGAGGACCTGCTGGTCGACGAGCAGATGCGCCCGTTTGTCTTTGGCCTGCGCCGCATCCTCGCCGGCATGAACAACACCGAGCGCGCCGCCGCATCGTTTATCAAGGGCCTTAAGGGCACCAACACCAACCAGGAGTTCCTGGTGCGTTCTGCCAAAAAGCACAGCGATTACGAGCAGACGTTCTAGGCCGTCATCCACACGCGACGATAGCCATCAATGCGATAAAGGGTCGGGGCTCGCGCCTCGGCCCTTTTCCATATCGCCGCTTGGCGCCATTTTTTGACCATAAGACCGACGAGCAGCAGGTTTCCCGTTTCAATCCGACATCGTCGCTTGCAATCGACGGGGCGGTTTCGCATAATAGCATTTAAGCTTCGCGACGGAAAACGCAGATGAAACGAACCATATACCGTTGCTTTGGGGCATAGCCCCGCTTCATCTTCTCTCGCGCAGCCAACTGAATGATGCGATTTGGGTGCTGGAAGATGGGGAGAGCTCATGGCTTCTTCTGATGCAACACAACGAGCAGTCCTTGCCGGACTATCGTGCGGGATCGGCCTTGCCGCCCCTGTGGTCATGTATGCCGCGACGCTGCCGTTTTCGTCGGTGAACGAGACGGTCGTAGCGGGCGCGGTTCCCTTTGCCGTGGGCGCGGTGGCGGGTGTGGGTATCTATGCCGCCTCGCTGGGCATCTCCGAGTACCGTGCGCAGCGTGAAGAGCGTCTGTTCCAGCCCGATGCCATGGGTGGCGCCGCCAATCTCAATCAGTATCAAAGCGAGTTCAAGACCGCTTCGATTCCCGCCCAGCAGCAGGATGCGACGCCTCGTGCTGCGGTTTCCGCTCCTCAGGCCCAGCCCGAGCAGTCTACCTCGGCATTCCTTTCCGGCCTGACCGGTGCGTTCCAGCGCCGTCATGCCGGTGATGGCGTACCCACCATCGCTCGAGCCGCAGATGCTATGGACGAAGCCGAGGCTTGGTCCATGATCGAGAGCATGCTCGACGACGATTCGCCGGTGAGCTGCGACCCTGCACGCTCGCGCGACGTCTATCAAGTCGCCATCGACGAGCTCACCAACGGCGGGCAGACCGGCTCCTTCAATCGCGATGACATCGCCGCCGCGGCGCGCGCCGTGTCTGGCTCCCAGGCCGCCCCTGCGGGCAGCACGGCGGCTTTCTTGGCACTCGTTGCCAACGCAGCAGCCAATAACGCCTACAGCGCTACCTCGGCTGACACGAACGCTTCTGCCGACAATTCGTACGTTGATGAATCCATGACCGCAGACGAGGAGGCCGTTGCCGCCCGCCGTGCCGCCGAGAGCTCGCTGTGGGGCGCTCCTGCCCAGCAGCAGGCGGCTGAGGCTGCGCCGTACAACGCAAACCTTGCCAGCATGCCTATCATCTCCGGCGCCGCGGACATCGATCTCTATGACCTCGATGAGCCTGCAGCCATCACTGCATCGATTGATGCCCAGGATCGTATCGACACCGGCGACCTTCCGGACGCCTCGCTCGAGGTTGATGTCCCCATGGCCGATTACTCGGGCCACGAGGACATGTGGGCCGCCGCCACCGCGATTTTGGATGAGATTGACGAGCCTGCTTCTGTTGCAGCCCCCGCGCCCATCGCTGCCCCTCAGCCTGCTGCTCCCGCCTATATCGGCCGTCACAGCGCTGTGTTCCCCGAGGATACCGCTCGTATCTCGCGTGAGAGCATCGAGCGAGCCGAGGCCATTGCCGCCGGCATTATGGAAAACCGTCGTCACGAGCGCGTCAATCAGATTCTCGAGGAAGAGATCGAGCGCCTGCAGTCCTCTACCGCCAAGCGTACGGGCCGTGCCTATCTGAGCGTTATCGAGGGTGGTACCGCCAGCTTCGCGCCGCTCCGCGCGGAGGCATAAATTCTGCATGGTTAAGATCAATCGAAAATGGGCGGTCGTGACCTGCCTGATGGCGCTCTTGATTTGGGGCAATTCGCTGGTTCCCGGCTCGGGCTCGGGCTCGCTGAGTCTAACGGTCATGGAGGCCATCCGTGGATTATTACACGGCGCGGGGCTTCCATATGAATGGGTGACCAACTTTGTTGTTCGCAAGTGCGCGCATTTTACCGAGTATATGGTGCTCGGCATCCTGGCAACGCATGCCTTTGATTTTGAGGGCCGGTGTACCTTTGACGTGCTGTTGCCCACGGCGGTGTTCCTGCTGCTGATTCCCTCGATCGACGAGACGATTCAGCTCTTTGTGCCGGGGCGCGCCGGCATGATCACCGATGTGATGATCGACTGCTGTGGAGCGGCAACGGGCGTTGTGCTCCGATATCTCTTACGGTCGCTGATACGCGCCAAAAAAGCCGCCTAGGACGTATTGTTTGGTCCTAGGCGGCCTTTTTTATTTGAGGGCTTATTTGGGGCGTGGCGGCGTCGTTCCGTAGGTCGGATTTGCCTGGCGCGCCACGCCCTGTGGGTGTGTCTGTTACTGAAGCGCCTGTGCGCCCAGGCAGGCGACGTTGACGTCGGTATCGTAGCCGCAGGGGATATTGAGCTCGTTTTGGATAGTGCCCAGCAGGTCAAAGTAGCGCCATGCCGTCTTGGGGGTCTCCAGGATCTTGCCGTACTGCGGCGAGGCGGGGTTGACCGCGGTGGGGCCAAACGCGCCGATGCCCAGCGCAGCGATGCCCTTATTCGCAAACCACGCGTTGACGGCCTCGATGGTGTCCTGCGGAGTCGTGGTCGCGATCTGCTCGCGCTCCAGGACGGTGCCGTCCGCATAGCCCGTGGCACAGACCATCTTGGTGCCGCCGGCCCCGAGCGCTCCGATAAGCTGCTGCTCTGCCATAGTGGTCCACTCTCCGGGACGAGTTGCCCCTTCTCTAAAGTATAGCGCTCTAAAAAATAAATGAGGTCGCTATAAAAAGGAACCTCGCGACCCAACGGGTTCGCGAGGTTTCTTTGGTGCCTTTAGTTGCTGGGCCGTACCCTACCCGCGCGGCAAGATTTTATCACGCAGAGACTTGAGGTTTTCCAGCGCTGCATTGAGCGTCTCGTCGCGTTTGGCAAAGTGGAAGCGGATCAGGTGATTGACGGGCTCGCGGAAAAAGCTCGAGCCCGGCACGGCTCCAACGCCTGCCTTCGATGCCAAATCCTCACAGAACTCGAGGTCGCTGTCGTAGCCAAACTCGGAGATATCCATCATGACGTAGTAGGCGCCCTGCGGCACATTGTGCTCGAGTCCGATGCTATCGAGTCCCTGGCAGAACAGGTCGCGCTTGGCGGTGTAGAGGTCGAGGACCTCCTGATAATAGCTATCGTCGAAGTTGAGGGCGGTGACGACGGCCTCCTGTAGGGGAGCGGCGGCGCCCACGGTGAGGAAGTCGTGGACCTTCTTGATACGCTCGGTGATTTCGGCGGGAGCGATGGTGTAACCCAGACGCCAGCCGGTGATGGAGTAAGTCTTGGACAGCGAGCTGCAGCTAATGGTGCGCTCGAACATGCCGGGCAGCGTGGCCATATAGACGTGCTCGTGGGGCGAGTAAACGATGTGTTCGTAGACCTCGTCGGTGATGCAGTAGGCATCGTACTTTTTGCAGAGGTCGGCGATAAAGGTGAGCTCCTCGCGCGTAAAGACCTTGCCGCAGGGGTTGGACGGGTTGCACAGGACGATGGCCTTGGGGTCGTTGTCGCGGAAGGCAGCCTCGAGGACCTCACGGTCGAAGTCAAAGGTGGGCGGATTGAGCGGCACGTAGATGGGCTCGGCCCCCGAGAGAATGGTGTCGGCGCCGTAGTTCTCGTAGAACGGCGAGAAAATGACGACCTTGTCGCCGGGGTTCGTGACCGTCATCATGGCGGCCATCATGGCCTCGGTGGAGCCGCAGGTGACTACGATATTCTCGTCGGGGTTCACCGGCATGCCCATAAAATGCTCCTGCTTGGCGGCAAGGGCCTCGCGCATGGCCTGAGAGCCCCAGGTGATGGAGTACTGGTGGTAAAGCGGCTTGGGGTCGGTGGCGATGGTGCTGAGGCTATCGAGCAGCTGCGCCGGGGGATCGAAATCGGGGAAGCCCTGCGAGAGGTTGACGGCGCCGTACTTATTGGAGATGCGTGTCATACGGCGGATGACCGAATCGGTAAACGTTGCCGTGCGATTGGAGAGTTCTTTCATGCTTGTCCTTTCGAACATCGGGGTGGGGTAAGTTTACTCCTATGAATCCGGTGGGAAATGCTCGAAATGGATCCGAAAAACTCTTTTCAAAATTCTTGAAAATAGGGGCTTGCATCGCGTGGCGTTCCTTGCAATAATGGTCGAGCGCGAAGCGCACAGGACACGGTGGGTGTAGCTCAGTTGGCTAGAGCGACGGGTTGTGGTCCCGTAGGTCGAGGGTTCGAGTCCCTTTACCCACCCCAGTTCTTGCTTCGTGTTGATATCGGGTCGTTAGCTCAGTTGGTAGAGCAGGGGACTCTTAATCCCAAGGTCCAGGG
>CABVDE010000045.1 GCA_902496945.1 uncultured Collinsella sp. | reverse complement strand
CGATCCGGTCGCACGGAGAGCATTTACCAGTTGACAAAACTATAGGAACACCCCCCGCGTAAGCGAAGACGGCCACTTCTCACGATGAAAACGTACTGGAGTTGGCAAGACCCGCGGCAACGGGTGCCAACCGTGTCTCGATCTTATCTGCAAGCGCTCTGTCGAGCAAGCGTTGCAGCGAGCGATTGAAAGACGCAAGCAGGATGAATTTGCGTCCGCACGGCCCCGTAGACTTCTCGGTAAGGTTAAGCGCCGGTTTATCCGGCTGTTAGAGGAGTTGCCATGTACGAGCCTTCACGCGTTCTTCTGTCATTTCATATTGCAGGATTTCAATATGCCGACGGCGCTTTGATCCTAGGCGATCTTAAGGTTGGCGATAAGCTGACGCTGTGCGCCGAGCGCGATAATCCCCACGATCCCGAGGCGGTTGCGATTTACTATGGCAAGACCAAACTTGGCTATGTTCCGGGAAACGAGGTAGGCCCGCTGTCCTTGATGATGTATTACGGCCATGAGGACGTATTTGAGGCCCGCGTGCAACAGGTTGCCCCCGAGCGCAGCCCCTGGCATCAGGTGCGCGTTGGGCTTTATGTGGTGGATGCTCGCTAATCGGTAAGGGAGGCGGCCGTGTTTGATGACGACGACCTGTTCGATCTGACGGACGATCCGTTTGAGTGGGATATGCTACTCGATGACGATGAGTTGGATCAGGACCGTAGGAAACGGCAGGGCAAGAAGACTCAGGGTGACGCTTTGAAAAAGCAAGACAAGTGCCGCTGCGGACTGTTCGGCGGGCTCTTTGGGTAACTGTCGCATCGCTGCGTCTGTATACTTAGCACGAGTTGGACACGATGCGAAATGAGGGCATAGACGATGATGTGGTTTACCGCCGACCTGCACCTGGGCGATACGAATATCCTGCACGATATAGATCGACCGTTTGCCTCGGTCGAGGAGATGAACCGCAAGGTCATCGATGCCATCAATGAGTGCGTGGCGACGGACGACCGTCTCTATATCTTGGGAGACTTTACCTATCGTTTGCCCCTGGCGGAGGCGGTGCGCCTGCGGGAGCGTATCGAATGTCAGAACGTGACGCTCATTCGCGGTAACCATGACGGCGACTGGGAAGATCCAGACGCGCCGCAAATCTGGGATGACGTGCGCGATTACCTGGAGATTGCTCCCGGCTATGCCAAGGGCCATCGTCTGGTTATGAGCCACTACCCCATGCTCAGCTGGAATGGCAAGGCGCGTGGCGCCATCATGCTGCACGGGCATATCCACAGCAGGGGAGACCGCACCAACGCGCGCAACCGCGATCGCGAGCGCCCCATCTTTCGCTACGATGTCGGCCTCGATGCCAACGAGTACAAGCCCGTAAGCCGTGACCAGATCCTCGGCTTTTTTGGACTGTAATTCTCGAACCACCACACAAACCACCACAAGGGGGGCAGACACCTTTGTCGTGGTTCTGGCGCAATTGCCATTCTGGCGGTGGCGTCTTTTTTGTCCGTGCGGCGCGGTAGAGTGTAGCCGGTTGAAATTTGTGTCCATCGAGGAGCTGCCATGAATGAGATCAGGTGCCCGCATTGCGGCGAAGTATTTAAGGTCGATGCGTCTGGCTATGCGGATATCGTTAAACAGGTGCGTGATGCCGAGTTTTCGCGCGATCTGGATGAGCGTGTGAAGGCAGTCCAGCGCGAGGGCGAGCAGGCGCTGGAGCTTGAGCGCTCGCGTTCGACGGCTGCCCTGCAAAAGGCGGAGTCTCTGCGCAATGCTCAGCTTGTCGAGCAGAAGAACGCTGCGGCGCAGGAGTTGGCACAAGAGGTTGCCAAGCGCGATGCCGAGCTTGTGGAGTTGCGTGCCAAGCTCGAGGGCGCTGCCGCCGAGCGCGAGAGCGCAAGCCAGCGCGCGGCGGTTGAGGCCCGTGCCGATGCTCAAAAGGAGAACGCCGAGCTTCAGCGCGAGATCGACAATTTGCGTGCGCAGCTGGGACGCAAGGACGATGAAGCCAAGCTCGTCGAGTCGGCGGCGCGAAACGCTGCTCAAAACGATTTAGCTGCACGTGATGTTCAGATTGCCGAGCTGCAGGCCAGGCTTGCCGCGGCAGACAAGGCCCAGGAGATGGCGCTTGCCGCTGCCGCGGCAGAGTCGCAGCGTGAGCTCGATGCCGCTCGTGGCGAGGCCGAGCGCGCGCTTGCTGACTATCGCACGAAAGTACAAGAGAAGTTTTCCGCCGCAAAGGCACAGTCTGAGCAAGAGGTCGAGGGCCTGCGTGCCCAGCTGCGCGAGCAGGAACTGATGGCAAAAATGAACCTGTCAGAGGCGGTCGCCGCGGCGGAACGAGAGCGCGATGAGGCACGTGCCAGGCTGACGAGCGAGCTGGCGGTGCGCGATTCTCGCGAGGAACAGGCCAAGGCGGCACACGAGCTCGAGCTTGCGCAGGCCAAGCGCGCGAGTGATGACCTGATTCGCTACAAGGATGAAGAGATTGAGCGCCTTAAGGACATGAAGGTCCGTCTGTCCACCAAGATGGTGGGCGAGTCGCTCGAGCAGCACTGCGAGACCGAGTTTAACCGTCTGCGCATGACGGCGTTTCCTAACGCGTACTTCGAGAAAGATAACGATGCGTCCGAGGGTACCAAGGGCGACTTTATCTTTCGCGAGTGCGACGCGAGCGGCAACGAGGTCATTTCGATTATGTTCGAGATGAAAAACGAGAACGACGAGACGGCGACCAAGCATAAAAACGAGGACTTCTTTAAGAAACTCGATCACGATCGTCGCCAGAAAGGCTGTGAGTACGCGGTGCTCTGCACCCTGCTGGAGCCCGAGAGCGAGCTCTATAACGCAGGGATAGTCGACGTGAGTTACCGCTATGAGAAGATGTATGTGATCCGCCCGCAGTTTTTCATTCCCATGATCACGCTCCTTCGCAACGCTGCCATGGGTTCGCTTCGCTATAAGCAGGAGCTGGCGGAGTACAAACAGCAGAATATCGACGTCACGAACTTCGAGGCCAAGATGGAGAAGTTCAAGGACGGCTTCTCGCGCAACTACAACTTGGCGAGCAAGCAGTTCGAGTCGGCGATCAAGGAGATCGACGCCGCAATTAAGCAGCTCGAGAAGACCAAGGACGACCTGCGTCGCAGTACTGAGAACCTGCGTCTGGCCCATAACAAGGCTGATGAGCTTACCATCCGCAAGCTCACCTGGGGCAACAAGACCATGAAGGCCGCGTTTGACGAGGCGCGCGAGACTGCTCCGGATTCGGGCGATGAGCCGGCCGAGGCCGATGCCTACGAGGTCGAGGAGTAGACTCGACCTCTAAAACCGATACAACCGCCAAGAAGAAACGCCGGCAGAGTACCGGCGTTTCTTCTTGGCGGCCATCCAAGGTGAGCGGCTGTTTTGTTCGGGTGAATGGCAAAATGCGCCAAAACGAAGCTGTCGTCTTTTTGACGCATGGAGCTGTGCCTAGGGTGGCGCGGCCCTTTTTGTGCGTCGATTATTAGGACTTTAACGTTAGGTAATTGTTTCTAAATCGCTTCATATCGGAGGTAATAAGCTTCCAAAAATTGCTTAAAAACGACGTTTAACTGCGAAAGGATTAAATTGCGGCTTGCCGGTGGCATCTTGAGCCTCGGGGTTAAATGCGTGCGATCGCTGCTGTCAGGACAAGCGTTCCATCTATAAATGTTATAAAAAAGAAAACAATACATACCGTTTGCGGGCGCTTTTCGACCATTCGCACGTACCGGGTGGTCCGAAAATGCCGACGAGTGCCGTTCGCGGAATGCAAACGGTCGATCTCTTTCTTTCACGCCTGCGTCAATTCATAGCATTTCAGTCATTGAACGCCATGGGAGTCGACACCTGTGTCCAACAAACGATCGATGATGGAAAGGACTGCTTGCATGGAAACAACCGCAACAGCTCCGGCAGATCGCGCGCTTGCGATCAAAAAGAAGAAGGTGCTTGACGCGAGCTTCTTCAAGAAGGGCATCGCCATCGCGTCGCTCTCCAGCATTATGTACGCGCTATACACCGCTTTCGTTACCGGTGGTCAGCTCTTTGGCGTCTGGGGCAATTGGTTCGGTGCGCTCGCATCTACCAGCCTGGTCGTCGTCTTCATCCTGCCTACGATCGCGTCGGGCATCAACGATACCCTGAGCGCCATCTGGGCCACGCTCGTCACCCTCAAGCAGGGCAAGATTGCCGACCTGGGTCGCTGCATCGCCTCCAAGCCCGGTCGCATCGTGATCCTCGCTGCCTTCATTGGCGGCCCCATCGCCTCTGCTGCCTACGTTATCGCGCTTTCCCAGGCCGGCACCCTTGCCGTGCCCATCGCGGCTCTGAACCCCGCAATCGGCGCGATCCTCTCGCGTATCCTCTACAAGCAGCCGCTTGGTCCCCGTGTTATCGCCGGTATTGTGATCTGCGTTATTGCAGGCGTCATGATCGGTAGCACCGGTCTCACCGGCGAGGCCGCACCGGGCATGGCGCTCGGTCTGGGTTTGGCTCTTCTCGCTGCCCTGTGCTGGGGCATCGAGGGCTGCGTGGGCGGTTATGCCACCTGCATGATTGACTCTCAGATCGCTATCAACATCCGTCAGCTCGTCTCCGGCATCGGAAACCTGATCATCGTCCTGCCAATTCTCACCCTCGTGTGCGGTGGTACCTTGGCCCAGAGCTACACCTACGTCGCCCAAGCTCTCACCGACGTCTCCTCCGTCATCTTCTTCGCCGTCTCCGGCGCCGCCGCCTACCTCTCCTTCATGAGCTGGTACCGAGCCAACGCCATGTGCGGCACGGCTCTGGGTATGGCCATCAACGGCACGTACACTTTCACCGCTCCTCTTGCCACCTGGATCATCCTCGGTCTGATCATGGGCTTTGACGGCTATGCGCTGGCTCCCATCGCCTGGATTGCAGCCATCGTCAACCTCATCGGCATCTTCTTGATCGCCGTGAACCCGATGGACCTCTTGAAGAAGGACGGTGAGTAACGTGCTGCCTTTGAACTACGCCATGCTCAAGTACTTTACCTGCCATGACGAGGCTTGCGCCGACGACGTTATGGAGGCCCTCAAGGGCGAGTACTCCTCGTTTAGCGCTTTCACCAAGCCCAAGATGCAGGAGGCCCTGATGACCGCCGAGAAGAACGGTCTGATCAGCGAGTCCCGCTTTGACCTGGACGGCGCGGGCGAGGTCCGCGTCTACTACAGCGCTGACCAAGAGCAGCGCGACACCATCAATTCCTACATCAAATAGGAAAGGAGCTATCCCATGCGCTATACCGGCGAAGAGGCCATCGGCCTCATTGAGACCCTCGGCATGGTTCCGGCTCTGGAAGCCGCCGACAAGATGCTCAAGGCGGGCGACTGCGAGCTCGTGAGCTACGAGAACGTCGGCTCCACGCTCGTCACCGTCATCGTCAAGGGCGATGTCGCTGCATGCGAGGCCGCCGTCAAGGCAGGCGTCGAGGCCGCATCGGCTATCGGCAAGGTCACGGCGCAAAACGTCATGAAGCGCCCCGTTCCGCCTATTGGCGATGTTGTTTCCGTCCACGACGTGGATTTTTAGGAGGTCCTGATGTCTGAAAGCAAAGGCAACGCATTCGGCGCCATCGAGACCTTTGGCCTCGTGTGGGTGCTCGAAGCTGGTGACGCCATGTGCAAGGCCGGCGATGTGAACCTGATCGGTTACGAGAACACCGCATCCGGTTACATTTCCATCCTCGTCGAGGGCGATGTCTCGGCCGTCGAGGCAGCCGTTCATGCGGGCGTCGAGGCCGTCGAGGCTCTGGGCGCCGAGGTCTACAGCTCGGTTGTCATCCCGCGCCCGCACCCCGACCTGAAGAAGATCACCGACCGTTACCGTCTCGAGAACCTGCTTCCCTACTAAGGAGGTGTGCCATGTCCCTTGTTGACACCGATCTTCGCTCCGTTCAGGAGGCGCGCATCCTGTTGGAGCGCGCTGAGGAGTCGAGGGAAGTCCTCGAGGGTCTGCCCGGAACGCTTGTTGACGGTTTTTTGCAGGCTCTGCGCGAGCAGTTGTTGCCCAATGCCGCTTCGTATGCCCAGCTGGCAGTAGCCGAAAGCGACTACGGCAACGCTGAGGACGAGCAGGCGCTTATCGAGTGGGTGCTCACCGAGCTTCTGGACGATGTATACGCCCAGACGCCCACGCAAGAGCTCTACTCGCGCAGCACCACGCATTCCGTCGAGGTGGGTATCTCCAAGGGTACGGTCGTCTCGCTTCTGCCCGACTGGCTGTGCATCCCCACGATGCTTTCGCAGCTCGTGTGTGCCGTTGCGTCCAAGAGCCCGATCATCTTCTCGGCTCGTCAGCGCATGCATGCCACCTGCAAAGCCGCGATTGAGGACGTGCGCAAGATTGCCGCCGAGTGCCACTATCCGCTCGACGCTCTCACGTATCTGGAGCTCTATGCCCCCGAGGGTGAGGAGTGGCTGGCAGCGCAGCCGGCCGTTCGCGTGCTGATCGACTCCCGTGAGTGCGAGCATATCCACGTGACCGATGCCACGGGCAAGGATGTGTACTGCGCTTCCATTGGCAACAACCCGGTCTTTGTGGAGCAAACCGCAGACCTGGCCCTGTGCGCCGAGGAGGTTGTGTACGGCAAGTCGTTTTGCTATGGCATGCTACCCGGCGCCGAACAGTCGGTTGTGGTCGAGCAAGCTGTGGACGAAGCCTTTAAGACCGAGCTTAAGCACCGTGGCTGCTACTTCCTCTCCGACGAGGAGTGCCAGCGCCTCTATCACGTGTGCTTTCGCGAGGACGGACGCACCTACCGCGAGCTCATCGGCAAATCGGCGTGCGATTTGGCCCGTCGTGCCGATATCGCGGTACCCGCCTCCACGCGCGTGCTTGTGGCGGAGAAGCCCTATGTCTCCGAGCGCAGCTACTTCTCGCGTACCAAGTACGGCCCCGTGTTGTCCTACTACGTGGAGGAGAACTGGCGCGACGCCTGCGAGAAGTGCATCGAGCTGATCTTGAACAGCGGCTCGGGAAACGCGCTTTCGATTTTCTCGCGTGATGGCGAAGTTGTTCGCCAGTTTGTGCTCAAAAAGCCGGTGGGACGCATCCTCGTGAATGTGGGTACTGGCATGGGCGCCACCGGCTGCCACTCCACGCTGCCCAAGACCCTCACTGTTACCGGCTGGGAAAGCGCGACCACCTCGAATCTGGGCGTGACCTATCGCGACTTTGTCCGCCGGCGCCAGGTTGGGTGCAGCCTCGAGTCTTCTGACCTCTCTCTTCTCGAGGAAGCCGGACTCAACCGGGTGCCGGATCGCAAGATCGCCGCACATAAGACCGAACAGCAGCCGGCGGCCGACGTTGCCCCACAGGACAACGAATGGTTTACCAGCCTGCTTAAAAACATGATCGATTAGAAGAAAAGGAGTACCGATGGATATTCAAGAGTTTGCCAAGCAACTGTCCGATGCTACCAAGGACATGAGCGAAGAGCAGCGCGCCAATGTCCGCGCGATGTTCAGCAAGGTCGCCGACCAGCTTGATCGTCCGCTGGAAAGCGCTGCTGTCCACGCCGAGTGCACCGAGGTGCCCAACGGCCCCACCGAGCGCCATGTTCGCCTGAAGCAGAACTTCCTCAAGCAGGTGCCCTCCATCACCACCTTCCGTGCCCGCGCCGTCACCGAGTTCACCCGCAAGAACCCGGGTATGCCCAAGATCGAGCTGCGCGCCAAGTGCTTCCGCTATTGCTGCGAGACCGCCCCGCTGATCATCCAGGACGACGAGCTTATCGTCGGTAACCCCACGGGCGCTCCGCGCGCCGGCGCCTTCTCGCCCGATATCGCCTGGCGCTGGCTGCGCGATGAGCTCGATACCATCGGCACGCGCGCTCAGGACCCCTTCTACATCTCCGAAGAGGACAAGAAGTACATGCGCGAGGAACTCTTCCCGTTCTGGGAGGGCAAGTCGCTCGACGAGGTCTGCGAGGATCAGTACCGCGAGTGCGGCGGCTGGGAGCTCTCCGGTGAGTCCTTTGTCTCCGACTGCTCCTATCACCAGGTAAACGGCGGAGGCGACTCCAACCCCGGCTACGACGTCATCCTGATGAAGAAGGGCATGCAGGACATCCAGGACGAGGCTCGCGAGCACCTCAAGCATCTCGACTACGCAAACCCCGAGGACTTGGACAAGATTTATTTCTACAAGTCCGTTATCGACACCACCGAGGGCGTTATGATCTACGCCCGTCGCCTGTCCGACTTCGCCTGCCAGAAGGCCCAGGAGTGCAGCGATCCCAAGCGCCGCGCCGAGCTTCTGCAGATCTGCGAGAATCTTAAGAACGTGCCTGCTCACAAGCCGCGCACCTTCTGGGAGGCCGTGCAGTCCGTATGGGTTGTCGAGAGCCTGCTGCCGGTTGAGGAGAACCAAACCGGTATGTCCATCGGCCGCGTCGACCAGTATATGTATCCCTTCTACAAGGCCGACAAAGAGGCTGGCCGCCTGACCGACTACCAGGCCTTTGATATCGCCGGCTGTATGCTCATCAAGATGAGCGAGATGATGTGGGCTACCTCCGAGGATGCCTCTAAGTTCTTCGCTGGCTACCAGCCGTTCGTCAACATGACGCTCGGCGGCGTGACCCGCTCCGGTGCCGACGCCACCAACGACCTTACCTACCTGCTGATGGACGCCGTGCGTCACGTCAAGATCTACCAGCCTTCTCTGGCTTGCCGTATTCACAACAAGAGCCCCGAGAAGTACCTGCGCCGTATCGTGGACGTCGTTCGCTCCGGCATGGGCTTCCCCGCCTGCCACTTTGACGACACGCACATCAAGATGATGCTCGCCAAGGGCGTCTCCGTCGAGGATGCGCGCGACTACTGCATGATGGGCTGCGTCGAGCCGCAGAAGTCCGGCCGCCTGTATCAGTGGACCTCCACCTCCTACACCCAGTGGCCGATCGCTATCGAGCTCACACTCAACCATGGCGTGCCCCTGTGGTATGGCAAGCAGGTTACCCCTGATCTGGGTGACCTCGATCAGTTCCACACCTTTGAGGAGTTCGAGGCTGCGGTCAAGAGCACCATCTACTACATCACCAAGTGGACGAGCGTCATGACGGTGATTTCGCAGCGCGTGCACCGCGACATGGCTCCCAAGCCCCTCATGTCCATCATGTTCGAGGGCTGCATGGAGTCTGGCAAGGATGTCTCTGCCGGTGGCGCTATGTACAACTTCGGACCGGGCGTTGTGTGGAGCGGCCTTGCCACTTACGCCGACTCCATGGCTGCCATCAAGAAGCTCGTCTTCGATGACCACAAGTACACGCTGTGCGAGCTCAACGAGGGCCTCAAGGCCGATTTCGTGGGCTACGAGAGGATGCGCCAGGACTGCCTGGACGCTCCCAAGTACGGCAACGACGACGACTACGCCGATCAGTTCGTGGCAGACATTGTCTACTTCACCGAGCATATTCACAGCCAGTTCAAGACCCTGTATTCGCGCCTGTCCCACGGCACGCTGTCCATCTCCAACAACACCCCGTTTGGTCAGATGACCGGCGCCTCCGCCAACGGCCGCAAGGCATGGACGCCGCTGTCCGACGGCATCAGCCCCACCCAGGGCGCCGATCACAACGGCCCCACCGCCATCATCAAATCGGTCTCCAAGATGAGCAACGACAGCATGAACATCGGCATGGTGCACAACTTCAAGCTCATGGCTGGCCTGCTGGATACCCCCGAGGGCGAAAACGGCCTGGTCACGCTGCTGCGTACGGCATGCATGTACGGCAACGGCGAGATGCAGTTCAACTACCTGGACAACCAGACCCTGCTCGACGCCCAGGCTCACCCCGAGGAGCATCGCGACCTGGTGGTCCGCGTCGCCGGCTACAGCGCGTTCTTCGTTGAGCTGTGCAAGGACGTTCAGGACGAGATCATCAGCCGTACGATGCTGACCAAGCTCTAAGCACGTAACCACTCAAGCCCAAATGGGCGCGACCCCAACAGAAAGGAGGACGCATATGAGCGAGCAGCTGGAAGAGAGCTTCGAGCGCCGCGCGCGCATCTTCAATATGCAGAAGTACAACATGTACGACGGCCCGGGCATTCGCTCCATCGCGTTCTTCAAGGGATGCCCTCTGCGCTGCAAGTGGTGCTCCAATCCCGAGAGCCAGCGTCGTGGTTTTGAGGTCATGTTCAAGCAGACCGCTTGCGTGAACTGCGGGGCGTGCGTCGACGCGTGCCCCGCAGGGGTTCACCAGGTTGCGAACGGCGAGCATGTGGTGGACCGCATCAAGCAGTGCTTGGGCTGCGGTGCCTGTGAGAAGGCTTGTCTGCAAAAGGCGCTCTCCATCATGGGCGAGGACCGCAAGATTTGCGACCTGGTTTCGTTTATGGACCAGGACGCGGACTTCTACCGTATGTCCGGCGGCGGCGTGACCCTGGGCGGCGGCGAGGTCTTGGCGCAGCCCGAGGCCGCCCGCGCCCTGCTTGCGGCCTGCAAGGACCGCGGCCACCACACGGCCATCGAGACGTGCGGTTATACCAAGACCGAGACGATCCTCGATATCGCGCGCTACGTGGACCTGTTCTTGTTCGACATCAAGCAGATGGACCCGGTCAAGCACAAGCGCTGGACCGGCGTGAACAACGAGCAGATTCTTGCCAACATCCGCGCTCTGTTGGAAAACGGCTTTAACGTACGCGTGCGCATGCCGCTGCTCCACGGGGTGAACGACGATAAAGCAGAGATTGACGCCATGATCGAGTTCTTCACGCCGTATCGCTATCAGAAGAACTTCGACGGCGTGGATCTGCTGCCCTATCACAAGTTGGGTGTGGGCAAGTACGCGCAGCTTGGCCGTGACTACGAGATCGAAGGCGACCCGTCGCTTTCTGAGGACGACCTGAATCGCATCGAGGGCTGGATCTCCGAGGCCGATTTCAAGGTCAACCTCGTTCGGCACTAGGGGTGGGGCATGGAACATCTTCAGCGCATCATTCAAGAGTCGGTCGACGGCAAGGAAGTCGTGTTGGCGCATGTCATCGCGTCTCCCGCGCCGGATATCTACGACCGCATCGGCGTGCCGCACGGCCAGTCTATCGGCATCCTCACGCTGTCGCCGGAGGAGACCTCCATTATCGCGGCCGATATCGCCGCGAAGGCGGCCCCGGTGAGCATCGGGTTTCTCGATCGCTTTACCGGCGCCGTGGTGATCTTGGGCGACGTGCAAAGCGTCGAGACGTCGATGCAGGAGGTCGTCCGCGTTCTTCATGACGGCCTGGGATTCCGTGCCCACGAGGTCACGAGGTCGTGATGGGGGACCGCCTGATGATCGTCGGATTGCCCGGCTCGGGCAAGTCGACGGTTTCCGATCTGGTGGAAGGAGAGCCCTCCGACCATCGGCATCGGGAGGATTGTTTCTATCGCACGCGCAGCTTCGAGATTCCGGGGAGCTATATCGAGAACCACTGGATGCACAGCATCGTGATCATGTTGTCGCAAAACCAGGCTTCCGGGGTGCTTCTTTTGATTGACGGAGCGAGCGGCGAGACGCTCTACTCGAGCGGTTTTGCCCGTGCGTTCAACGAGCCCTGTCTGGGTGTACTTACCAAGTGCGACCAGCTGGACAAAGACGAACGCGAACGAGGGCTGGCCAAGCTCGCGGATGCCGGCGTCGATGCGGCCCTGTGCCTTTCGGCAACAACCGGCGAGGGTGTGAACGAATTGTTGGACTGGGTGCAAAACGTTGCACCCAACGAGTGACCGATAACCAGAAAGGAGGAGACACCTATGTTCTACGTAACCGAAAACGAGCTGCGCAGCGCGTACAACCGAGAGCATTTTTCGAGCTATACGCTGCCCGAGGACGCCAAGCTCACCCCGAGCGCACGTCAGTTCCTCATCGACTTCCATATCGATTTCAACGAGGGCTACGGAGCTGCTTCCGGCACTGCGGGCACCGCTGCGGCCGACCCGGCTCTTGCGGCGGCGCGTGCCGCGGATGCCTTGGCTTCGTTTTATGACGACATCGCCGTTCTGGGCGCTCGCCTGCGCATGCTGGGCCGCAACGCCCTGGGAATCGAGAACGATATCGCCCACGCGTGCGACACGCTGGGGACCCTGTGGCAAAACCACACCGGCCTGGGCGGTCTCCTTTCCGAATGCGAGACCGCAGGCGAGGTGCCGGCGGCACCCGTGCTCCCGCCGCTTTCCGCGGCAGTGCACCCGCTCTACTACGAGATGGCGCTGCTCGATGCCGAGCTTGCTCGCACGCAGCGCTTCTGGGCGCAGGCCGCGAGCGAGATGACGGCCGAGGGTCACGCCAGTGTGGATGCGTGGGCGCAAAGCGTCGTTCGCTGCCGCGCGTACCTGGCTACGTGTTTGGAAAAGGTTGCAGGGGAGGTGCGCCATGGTTGATTTCGATGCCGCTAACACTCGTCTGCAAGATCTGCTCGACCGTGTGGGCAACCCCCGGCCGGTGAGTGCCGACGAGCTCCTGTACTGCGGGCTCGACGTGGGCACCGCATTCATCGTGCTCGCCGTGGTCGATGCCGCGGGCGAGGCCGTGGCCTGCGCGTATCGCTTTGCCAGTGTGGTCAAGGACGGCATGGTCGTCGACTACATGGGCGCGGTCGATATCGCGCGCGAGCTCAAAGAGGAGCTCGAACAGCGGCTCGGGCGCGAGCTTGAACCCTGCGCCGTGGCCCTTCCTCCGGGAACCGAGGGCCTCGACGGCGGCGTTGTCAAAAACGTCGCCGAGGGAGCGGGGCTCGACGTGGTTGCCGTCTTTGACGAGCCCGCGGCCGCAAATCTGCTCATCGGTGCGCGCGATGGCGCCGTGGTGGATATCGGCGGTGGCACCACCGGCATCTCCGTCATCCAGAACGGCCGCGTGGTGGAGTGCGTTGACGAGTCCACGGGCGGTACGCACTTCTCGCTCGTGCTGGCCGGCGCCCGCGGCATGAGCTTTGACGAGGCCGAGCTCTACAAGCGTGACCCTGCCCATCATCGTGAGATCTTCCCTGTCGTCAAGCCCACGATCGATAAGGTGGCGAGCATCATCGCACGTGCCATCGATGGCTATGACGTGCCGGAGATCGTTTTGGTGGGCGGCACGGCCGAGCTTACGGGCATCGAGGCTCCGGTTGAGAAGGCGCTGGGCATTCCGGTGCACAAGCCCAACCACCCCATGTTCGTAACGCCCTTGGGCATCGCCTTGGGCTGCCGGGTTGCTGCCGAGGGTGACCTCGATGCTTGATATCAAGGTCATCAAGGCGCCAGCACCCGGCACGATGGCGATCTTGCGCCAGCGCTCGGGCTGTCGTTGGAGCGAGGAGTACCTGCCGGCGGCCGTGGGCCTCGTGCAGGGAAAGCTCATCGACATGGTGGTTGCGAGCGATATTGCCGAGAAGACGGCAGGCGTCGAGATCACGGATATCCGTGGCAGCTGCCCGCAAAATATGATTCTTCTGGCCATCGCCGGAGACACGGCGGAGGTCATGGAGTGCTTGGAACGCATCAAGGAAGGAGGGGACGGCGCCAATGCTCATCTGTAAGCTCATCGACTCCATCTGGGCGACCCGTAAGTACGAGGAGCTCGACGGTATGAAGTTGATGCGCGTCGAGGTCATCGACGGCCCGGAATCCGGGCGTCGCCTGGTGTGTGTCGATACCATCAGCGCAGGCACCGGCGACCGCGTGCTTGTGGCAACGGGTTCGGCCGCCTACCACTTCATGCGCGAGACCTTTGGTAAGAACGCGCCTGTAGATGCGGCCATTGTAGGAATTATCGACGAAGACGTGAGTCTGTAGGAAAGGAGGAAGAGATGAAACGACTGATCAGTGCGGCAGACGTGAAGGCGGCGGCCAAGAACGGTGGCGTGCTGGCGATCGATGACAACACCATCGTGACTCCGCAAGCCAAAGACGAGGCTGCCGAGCTGGGCGTCGAGCTGGTCTTTGCCGCTGCGCCTGCGGTGGCACAGCACAAGGCCTGCGCGCCCGCGCCCGAGCACCATGAGGAGCACGAGGCGGCTATGAGTGCCGAGGAGATCGAGCGCCTTATTCGCGGTGCCCTTGACTCCGGCATTTGGAGCGAACAGCAGGTCGAGGATCTTCTTGGGCATGCCGCTCCGCTGACCGTGAGCGTTGGCGTGTCCGGTCGTCATGTCCATCTATCCCAGGAGGACCTGGAGGCTCTGTTTGGAGCCGGCTACGAGCTCACTCCCATCAAGGAGCTCTCCCAGCCCGGGCAGTTTGCCGCCAAGGAGACGGTGACGCTTGTGGGTCCCAAGGGTGTTATCGAGCGAGTGCGCGTGCTTGGTCCCGTGCGCCCGTCCACTCAGGTCGAGGTGTTGCGCGGCGATACGTTCAAGCTGGGCATTCCTGCTTGCGTGCGCATGAGCGGCAAGCTCGAGGGCACGCCGGGCGTCACGCTCGCCGGCCCTCACGGCACCGTTGCCCTATCCCGGGGCACCATCGTCGCTGCACGTCACATCCATATGACGTGCGACGAAGCGGCTCAGCGCGGGCTTCACGACGGCCAGGTCGTGTCGATCGCCTTTGGCGGCGAGCGCGGCGGACGTCTTGACAACGTGGTCGTGCGTGCCAACAACACGAGCGCCCTTGATTGTCATATCGACACCGAAGAGGCAAATGCCTTCGGTATTAAAAGCGGTTCTGTTGTAGAGATTATCAAGTAGATCTCTACGAAATAGGAGGTAACAAAAATGGCAAACACTACCCAGGCCCTCGGCATGATCGAGACCCGTGGACTGATCGGCTCCGTCGAGGCCGCCGACGCCATGGTCAAGGCCGCAAACGTCACCCTCGTCGGCAAGGAGCGCGTCGGCGGCGGCCTCGTGACCGTCTTCGTCCGCGGCGACGTGGGCGCCGTCAAGGCGGCAACCGACGCGGGCGCAGCCGCCGCCCAGCGCGTGGGCGAGCTCATCTCCGTGCACGTCATCCCGCGCCCCGACGGCTCCGTCGAGTCCATCCTGCCCGATGCCAAGGCCTAAGTAAGCTATGGCAACGCGCGGATCCGGTACCGGCGGGAGCAAGAAGCTTCAGGAGAACGTCAAGAAGGCAGCTCCCGAGGTGACCGAAGCTCCCGCAAAGGCTCCCGCCGCAAAGAAGGAGCCCGTGGCGGCGCCGGCGGCTGCTCAGAAGGAGACCGCGGCAAAGCCCGCGGCGGCAAAGACGTCTGCTGCAAAGAAAACGGCCGCAAAGCCCAAATCGGAACCTGCGGCACCTGTACTCAACGAGAACGAGACCAAGGCGCAGCGCGAGGTCGAAGAACATCCCGCGCCGCTCAAGGTCGGGCTTTCCGCAAAGGAAGCACCCGCAACCAAACCTGCAGGCGCGCCTGCACCCAAGGAAACTACCCAGGAGGTAACAAGAATGTCTAACGCTACCCAAGCCCTCGGCATGATCGAGACCCGTGGACTGATCGGCTCCGTCGAGGCCGCCGACGCCATGGTCAAGGCCGCAAACGTCACCCTCGTCGGCAAGGAGCGCGTCGGCGGCGGCCTCGTGACCGTCTTCGTCCGCGGCGACGTGGGCGCCGTCAAGGCGGCAACCGACGCGGGCGCAGCCGCCGCCCAGCGCGTGGGCGAGCTCATCTCCGTGCACGTCATCCCGCGCCCCGACGGCTCCGTCGAGTCCATCCTGCCCGGCGGCGCCGCGTAATCGCGCGCCCG
>CABVDE010000044.1 GCA_902496945.1 uncultured Collinsella sp. | reverse complement strand
AAAAGCCCCCGTTGCCGGAGGCTTTCAAGTTCAATTGGTGCGGCGTATAGGATTCGAACCTATGACGTTCTGATTCGTAGTCAGACCCTCTATCCAGCTGAGGTAACGCCGCGATTTGTTGATTATTATGCACATGAACTGAATAAAGGTCAAGCAATTTTTCGAAAATAGTTATCAAATTGGACTTTTACTCATTTAGGGCGCTCGGCAGGATCTTCAATGCCTTACGATATAAGAAAAGCCCCCGTTGCCGGGAGCTTTAAAGTCAATTGGTGCGGCGTATAGGATTCGAACCTATGACGTTCTGATTCGTAGTCAGACCCTCTATCCAGCTGAGGTAACGCCGCGATTTGTTGATTATTATGCACATGAACTGAATAAAGGTCAAGCAATTTTTCGAAAATAGTTATCAAATTGGACTTTTACTCATTTAGGGCGCTCGGCAGGATCTTCAATGCCTTACGATATAAGAAAAGCCCCCGTTGCCGGGAGCTTTAAAGTCAATTGGTGCGGCGTATAGGATTCGAACCTATGACGTTCTGATTCGTAGTCAGACCCTCTATCCAGCTGAGGTAACGCCGCAACGCACGGATTATTATGCACGTGACCCCTCTATGGGTCAAGCGACAATTTGGAAAATTTTTACGAAGTGCTGATTATGACGCCCGCGCCTCGACCGAGGTTCGAATCCATGCGGTGGCAGCATAAAAGAAAAGCCCCCGTTGCCGGAGGCTTTCAAGTTCAATTGGTGCGGCGTATAGGATTCCGCGCATCCGCTTCGCGGATCCGCACCGGCTTCGCCCGCCTGCCGGCGTGCTCGCCCGCGGGCTAAAAACGCTCCGCGTTTTCTTGACGCCCGCGCCTCGACCGAGGTTCGAATCCATGCGGTGGCAGCATAAAAGAAAAGCCCCCGTTGCCGGAGGCTTTCAAGTTCAATTGGTGCGGCGTATAGGATTCGAACCTATGACGTTCTGATTCGTAGTCAGACCCTCTATCCAGCTGAGGTAACGCCGCAGCGCAAGATATATAAAACCACTTTAGCTTATTGGAGTCAAGCACAATCTCAAACTTTTTTGTGAAACGCAGTTTTGTCACGCCGCTCCGCATATACCGCCGTTCCCCGTACGATCGACTGGCTTTTCGATCACATCAAACGTAGCATCAAGTTCCCTCAGGAGCGATCTCACCCGCTGGGCACAATCATAGTCGGCAAACGAGATACTCAACATGCGAGCAACCTGGTTAGATGTCCGGACCCCATAGAAATGCTCCAGGGCCACAAGCCCCTCATGCGCCAAAAACGTCTCGACCACATGCGGCGACTCCTCGTAGCACCATTGTGTCAACGGCCCCTCGCTCGTCTGTCGGACCACCAAGCCGCCCATACCAGACGGCTCGCATGTTACGAGCAGGTGCTCCCCGCCTTCGTTGCTCTCAAACAAAACCACCCGATCATCAAACAGCTCCATCGCATCCCCTTTCTCTCGCTCTTATCTAGTAAAAGCATAGCAGGTAGATGACTGTATACAGAACATTTGTTCGTGTATATTATATTGAGCTGTCCGCACGGCATGGTATGAGCTGCGCACAAAAAGGGCGCCCCAGATGGAAGCGCCCTTGCAAATCGTTTTTGTGGCTCGCCTATGCGACCGGCTCGATCTTCTCGAGGCCGCCCATGTAGGGACGCAGGACCTCGGGGATCGTAATGGTGCCGTCGGCGTTCTGGTAGTTCTCCAGAATGGCGGCCATGGTGCGGCCAGCCGGCAGGCCGGAACCGTTGAGGGTGTGCAGGTAGCGCGAACCCTTGAAGTTCTCGGGGTCGCGATACTTAATGTTGGCGCGACGGGCCTGGAAGTCGCCGCAGTTGGAGCAGGAGCTGATCTCCTTGTAGGCGTTGTAGCTCGGCAGCCAAACCTCGACGTCGTAGGTCTGGCGGGCAGAGAAGCCCAGGTCGCCGGTGCACAGGCTAATCACGCGATACGGAAGGCCCAGCTGCTGCAGCAGGTACTCAGCCTCGGCGGTCATGCTCTCGAGCTCCTCGTCGGACTCCTCCGGCTTAGCGAACTTGACCATCTCGACCTTGTCGAACTCGTGCTGGCGGATGATGCCGCGGGTGTCGCGACCGGCGGAACCGGCCTCCTCGCGGAAGCAGGGGGTGAAAGCGGTGTAGCGGCGCGGCAGGGTGCCGGCGTCCAGAATCTCACCGGCGTGCAGGTTGGTGAGCACGACCTCAGCAGTGGGGATCAGGAAGTTGTCGCCCGAGACGTGATAGGCGTCGTCCTCAAACTTGGGCAGCTGGCCCGTGCCGAACATGGTCTGACGCTTGACGACGATAGGCGGCCACCACTCCTTAAAGCCACGGCTGGTGTGCGTATCGAGGAAGAAGTTGATCAGAGCGCGCTCCAGGCGGGCGCCGGCGCCACCGAGAACGGTGAAGCGGCTGCCGGAGAGTTTGTTGCCGCGCTCGAAGTCGAGGATGTCGAGGTCGGTGCCCAGGTCCCAGTGCGGCTTAAAGTCGAAGTCGAACTCGCGCGGGGTGCCCCAGCGACGACGCTCGATGTTCTCGTCCTCGTCCTTACCAAACGGGGTGGCCTCGCAGGGGATGTTGGGCAGGTGAGCCATGAAGTCGTACTGCTCCTGCTCGAGGGCGGTACGACGCTCGGCCAGACCGTCGATCTGCTCGTTGACGGCGCGCACGGCCTCCTTGGCGGCCTCGGCCTCGTCCCTCTTGCCCTCCTTCATCAGGGCGCCGATCTTCTTGGACTCGGCGTTACGCGTGGCCTGGAGCTCCTCGACCTCGGTGATGACGGCACGACGCTCGTCGTCGAGCTCAAAGAACTTCTCGCGATCCCAGGATGTCTGGCGGTTAGCCATGGCGACATCGATGGCATCGGGGTTCTCGCGAACAAACTTGATATCAAGCATTAGATCCTCCGGCGATATACATTCCATTTAGGTTGCACCCTTGTACATGTATGGGCAAGTATATACTTATGAGCGTTTACGACCCAACTCAACTACGCAAGAAGGCACCCAATGGACGCAGTTTTTTCCTTTTTGTTTGGCACCCGCACCGGTTTTGCCATCCTTTTCGCCGGCGGCATCCTGCTGTTTGCGATTCTTGCCTTTGTGATGGAGAAGCGCACCCATAAGATGTACGTCGACCGCGGGCCCAAGTCCGAGGATGAGGAAGACGGCTCCTGGGACTAACCTACCAAAATGGGACAGGTTTATTTTGGTCGGTTTTATCTGGTCAAACGCAAGCGCCCCGCAACTGGAATTGAGCCAGTTGCGGGGCGCTTTTCGCTCAAGGGACAAAACCGCAGGAAAAAACCAGCCAAAATAAAACCTGTCCCTTTTTGATCGGTTTTACTGAAGGGTTGCGTCGATTGCCTTGACCAGGGCACTGCGCATGCCAGCGTCCTCGAGTGCGACGACGCCCTTGATGGTGGCGCCACCGGGCGAACATACGGCATCCTTCATCGCCGCGGGATGCTGACCGGTTGCAAGCTGCAGCTTTGCCGTGCCCAGCACCATCTGGCTCACGATGCGATAGGCATCGGCGCGCGGGATACCATGCTTGACGGCCGCATCGCCCAGGGCCTCGATCGCCATGGCGACAAACGCCGGCGCGCAACCGCCTACGGTGCCGCCCACAAACAGCAGACTCGAATCGAGCTCTACCACCGTGCCAAGCCTTCCGAGCAGGGCGAGCGCCGTGGCACGCTGCTCATCGCTAAGCGTGGAAGCCTTCTCGCAGGCGATAACACCCTCGCCCACCGAAACCGGCGTGTTGGGCACCGTCGAGATATGCGCGACACCTGGCAGGACCTGTTCCCACTTGGCGCTATCCCAGGTCCAGGCGACCGAGAGAATGACCTTTTTGGCAAGAGCATCCTTGAGCGGGGCGAATACCTTCTCGATCATGTACGGCTTGACCGCAGCGACCACGATATCGGACGCGGCAACAACCTCCGCCGCATCGCGGCAGGCGACCATGTCGCGCACCTCGCAGCGCTCGACCAGAGCGTCGTAGCGGCCCGCGCAGGCGCACATGTCGCCCGCAGCCACGCCGGCGGCGATCCAGCCATCAGCCATGGCGCTCGCCATATTGCCAAAACCGACAAACCCGATCTTCATATCACATAGTCCTTTCAGACACATTCCTCAAAACGAAAGGTATTGTCCCACGCCATTGTTTCGCATTGCCGACCTATTTGTGATACGGCTCGCCACGGCTGATCTTGCAGGCACGGTAAATCTGCTCTAGCAGCACCACGCGCGCCAAGTTATGCGGCAAGGTAATGCGTCCAAAGCTGAGCATCTCGTCGGCGCGCGCACGCACCTCATCACTCACGCCGTCCGAACCGCCGATCACAAAGGCAATATCGCTGCTGCCTCGCAGCATAAGATCGTCGAGCCTCGCCGAGAGCTCCTCACTCGAACGCTCCTTGCCCTCGATAGCTAGCAGGATCACATGCGCTCGAGACGGCAAGGCAGCAAGAATCGCCTCCCCCTCTTTATCACGCGCGGCATCCACGCCGCCCGCCTTGGCCGGGTCGATATCGGCCACTTCGCGCATATCCACCTTGGCATAGGCGCCCAGGCGCTTGGTGTACTCAGCGCACGCGTCCTTCCAAAAGCGCTCTTTGAGCTTACCGACACAAACGACGGTGTATTTCACGCGTGCCTACTCCTTCGACTCGTTCTGAACCTTGCCGGCAGCCAGCATCTGCTCGAACATCGAGGCCGACTGTGAAAAGTCGCTCGGCAACACGACCGTCGAGTTTTTGCCTGTGCGGGCGAACTCCGTCATCATCTCAGTCCACTGGGTAAACATAAACAGTTGGTTAGCCTCGTCGTTACCGACACCCGTCTCCTGGATAATCTCGAGCGAGTCCTTGATACCCAGCGCGATCGCCTTGCGCTGGTTGGCGATGCCCTCGCCCGCCTTCTCCATGGCTTCGGCCTCGGCGGTCGCCTCGGTCACACGCTTGATGCGGTCGGCCTCGGCGAGCTCCTGTGCCGCAGCGCGCTTGCGCTGGGCGGCGTTGATGTCGTTCATGGAGTTCTCAACCTCGGTCGGCAGTGCGATTTTGGTGATGAGCGTCGACACGAGAGTGAAGCCGTAGGCGGCCATCTGCTCGGACACGGTAGCGTTGACATCCTTGGCGATGTCGTCCTTCTTGGCAAAGACCTCATCGAGCGTGTAGACGGGGATGGAAGAGCGCAGGGCGTCGGTGATGAAGTCGCGCATCTGGTCGACGGGCTCCTGCAGCATGTAGTAGCTCTTGTAGATACCCGAATCCGCCGGGCCGGCACCCATGTCGTAGCTCACGTGATATTGAGCCGAGACCTCGAGGCCGATGGTCACATTGTCCTGAGTCTTAACGTCGATACCAAAACCGTTTTTCATCGTGCGCAGGCTCACCGTGGCGGCCTTGCGGTCGATTACGGGCACCTTCATATGAAAGCCGGCATTGACGATGCGGTTGAATTTGCCTAAGCGTTCGATGATCACGGCATGCTGTTGCTCGACGACATAGCAGGCGCTGGGAAGAAGCAGCAACAGGATGATGATGGGAATCAAAAGGCTGGTAAGGGCGGCTATGATACCGGAAAACAGCATGGTCTCTCCTCTGATAGGCACACGTTGACATTAGGATACCCGTCTAGGAGATCGTGCATAACAAAAAAGCTCCCATTGCTGGGAGCTCTTTCATGTAATGGTGCGGGCGAAAGGACGTCCGCGCATCCGCTTCGCGGATCCGCGCCGGCTTCGGCCACCTGCCGGCGTCCTCGCCAGCTCGCTAAAAACGCTCCGCGTTTTCTTGACGCTCGCTCCTTCGCAGGTTCAAGTCCCTGCGATGGGCCCAAAACAAAAAAGCTCCCATTGCTGGGAGCTCTTTCATGTAATGGTGCGGGCGAAAGGACTTGAACCTTCATGGGGTTGCCCCCATACGGACCTGAACCGTACGCGTCTGCCAATTCCGCCACGCCCGCGTGCAGGAATTAGAATAACGGAGCGCCAACGCGAACGCAAGAACTATTTTTGAAAAAGTTTGCGGGCGTTATTGCACATACATTTTAGGGCCCTCGCAGCCCCATCATGAATTTAGTATGCGTCCTCTTCATGCCGTGATTTTCGTAAAACCGGTGAGCACCCAACCGTGCGGCATTCGAGGCCACCTCGATTACCTCGCAGCCCTGCTCTTGTGCGCACGCAATGGCCCTCTCAAGCAGCAGTGTCCCACGTCCACCACCACGGCATCCCTTGTCAACCACAAGCTCGCAAATCTCGGCCACGGGGTGTTCATGATGAAGCTGCCGCTCGACGCGCACGTTCACAAACCCGACAACGTCATCCTCTTCGAGCACAAAAGCGAAAAATGGTTGTCGGGCAAGCTGCCAGGCAAAACGCTTACAGAACGTCAATCGGTCAAATCGAGCGTCCTCAAGCTGGCACATGAGCTCGTACACCGCGTCGGCATCGGCAACAGTCGCCGTTCGAACTGTCATCTCCGGACCCCCTAAGCCAGCAGGCGTTCTTGGTCGAAAAGCTGAGCAACGGACTCGCCGGCTTCATCCGGCGTGATGAAACAAGCCCCGACGCACTCGGGGGCGCCATAGCGCCCATGGTAATCGCTACCGCCGGTGCACACGATTCCGTACTGCCGTGCAAGTCTAAAGGCCTCTTCGATCGCAACGGCATCGTTATCGGGATGAAACGCCTCGATGCCCATCAGACCCGCCTTAACAAGTGCGGGGATAGCCCCCCACGAGTCCATCTGCTGGGGATGTGCGAGCACAGGCACACCGCCCTGTTCGCGAGCAGCCCGCACAATTGCAAGTGCATCGGGATAGGAAATGTCGCGCTCGGCAATACCGCCGTTTTTAAATAGCCGACGATAAACGCGCTGATATTCGTCATCGCGATAGCCCAGCCCCGTAAGCGCCTGCATGACATGCTGTTTGTAGACACCAGTGCTTGCCCACGACGCTTCGACCACGTCGGCCACCGATGCTTTTCGTCCGCAGAGGGCTATCCCCGTACGCTCGAGCGTCCATGTCTGCCACAGGGTGTTGGCAGTACGGCGGGTAAGCGTTTCGTTTACTAAGCGTTCAAGCGGACCAGATTCATCCGCCGTAGCCGCGAGACCGTAGCAAAGAATATGAATCTTGCGTCCGGTTTCCGCGTCAATGCAAGAAGCTTCAACACCCGCAATCACGGGAAAACCCATCTTGCGAGCTTCGGCGCGTACGGACGACAGCTGACGCAAACTGTCGTGATCGGTAACGGCAATACCCGAAAGACCCCGCTCGCGAGCCTCGGCAATCAATGCCTGCACCGAGTGAGAACCATCGGAATAAACCGAATGCATATGCAGGTCAAATGACCCCTGCACGGATCTTTGTTTTTGCATCCGCCCCTCCTATGCCTGGACAAACCCACCAGTCTGCATGTTGTACTCACGATCGCAAACGCCTTCCATAAACTCCAAATCATGGAAGATGCCCAGCATCGTAGTACCTCCGGCCTTGAGTTGCTCAATCAAATCGCGGACTCGGACCTTGCTCGCGTTATCGAGGCTGGCAGTCGGCTCGTCCAACAGCAATAGACGTGGACGACGCACCATAGCGCGCGCGATGTTGAGTCTGAGCTTCTCACCACCCGAGAACGTGTTGGGATACAGGTCCCACAGGGGCTTAGGGAAGTCGAAATGCTCGAGCATGCGCGTCGTCTCCTCCTCAATCGCATCTTCATCGGCAAACGCCTCGGTGGCACTCGCGCGCACGATTTCACGGGCCGTGGTACGTGGCACGGCATCGAGGAACTGGGAGACATATCCAATCTCGTAGTTGCGCAGATAGATCACACGACGCTCATCGAGCGTGGCAAGGTCGACCGGGCCAAAGGCCTCGGAATCGTAAACGATGTGGCCGCTTTCCGGCAGATTCGTGCGATAGATGCACTTGAGAATCGTGGATTTACCCGAGCCCGAACGGCCGGTAACGCCCACGAACTCGCCCGGAAGCACGCTCAGCGAAATGTGCTCGCAGCCGCGCACGCGACGATCGGCAGCATGCAGGGTAAAGCCCTTGGAAAGATCCTCGATCGCAAGGAGCGGACGTACATCGGGCTGAAGGAATTCGATTGAATCGCCCATTACTTGTCCTCCGATCCATCTGTATCCACCACGGCTGTCGGCACATGGTCGGCGGTCTCGGCGATCGTCGCGGCGTCAGTGGCAAAGCGGGCAGACATGCTCGGCAGTGCTGGATACCACATGCGCGAAACCACACGGCCGTCCACAAGCGTCGCCGTGATCACGGGGTAAGTGCGCTGGCCCTCTTCGACCTCGCGAATGACTAAGATATCGGCCTTCTTGCCCTCTTCCAGGCTACCGATCTGATCGTCGGCACGCACGGCGCGCGCCGGATTGATAGTGAGCATGGCAAACGCTTCTTCAAGCGGCAGCTTGAAATCATGGTGCAGGGCAAAGGCGCTCTGCAGCATTGCCGTGGGATAGTAGTCGGAGCACAGCACGCTCGCCACGCCATTGGATACCGCCTCGCGCGCCGAAAGGTTGCCCGAGTGGCTCTTTCCCAGCAAGATGTTGGGCGTTCCCATGACGGTCGACATGCCGCGCTCACGAGCAGCACGCGCCACCTCCAAGCTCACCGGAAACTCAGAGATCGTGCAGCCAAGCTCACGCATGAGGTCCAGATGCTCGACCGAATCATCGTCATGGCTCGCCAGAGCGATACCGTTTTCCTGGGCAACATCGGCAAGGAATTTGAGCTGCTCAAAGGAAAGCTTGGGTGCAGCCTGCTGAGCGGCGACGATCTGCGCCGCTTCTTCGTCACTCAACTCATGATCGCTGCGAACGCTCTTGCGCCAGATCTCGATATCGCGATACTGGCCCTGACCGGGGGTGTGATCCATGAACGAAAGCTCATCCACCTCACCCGAACGCAGATGTCCCTCAACCTGTTCGACCAAATTGACGTTATCGACCTCAAGACGCAAGTGCAAACGATGGCGAATCAGGTGCGCGTTGCGCCCCTCGGTGCGCTTGCAGCCGGCGATGAGTGCCATGATCTTCTCGGTGTTCTCCCAGCGCCGAACCGGCTTAGTGTCCATGATGTCCTGTGCATATGCCGAAAGCGAGTGATACATGGTGGTGATGCCATGGGCGATAAGCTCGCGTTCGGCCTCGAACAATGCCGTCGAGAAGTCCATGAGCACTGTCGGACGCGGCGAGATAACGGTCTCGATATAGTCGGAATGGATATCCACAAGACCAGGTGTGACATAGCCACCATGGGCATCGATGACACCTGCGCCCGAGGCAGCCGCATCGAATTTGCCCTGGCGCTGAATCGCGGCAATCCTGTCGTCTTCAACCACAAGCTCGTAGCCAAAGAGCAGGCGGTCGGGCTGAACAATGATTCCGTTGCGGATGACGTACATCGGCGAGCCTCCTAAAGAAGCGAATAGACGAGTTCTTGGGTATAGGCGTGTTGAGGGTCCTGCATGATCTGATCGGTCAGGCCATGCTCGATAACCCGCCCGTCGAGCATGACGACGGTGCGATCGGCAAGCAAGCGAATCACGCCCAGGTCATGGCTCACCACGACCATCGACACCCCCAGGTCACTCCGCAGCGACAAGATCAGGTCGAGCACGCGCGCCTGAACCGAAAGGTCCAGGCCGGTAGTGACCTCATCCAAGAACAACAGCGGAGGACGGTTGGAAAGCGCCTTGGCAATCTGCACGCGCTGCTGCATGCCGCCCGAGAATGCACGCGGCGGGTCCTGCTCGCGACGCAAGGGGATGTTCACGCGATCAAGCAACTCGCGGCCACGATCGACCATGGAGGAAACGTCGCGAATACCGGCGGCAATCTGTTTCTCGGCGATATTGGAAAGGCTCGAGAAGTTCATGCGCAGGCCCAGGTAAGGGTTTTGGTAAACCATGCCAAAGATCTCGTCGCGAATAAGACGCTTTTGCTGGCGAGAGAGGTCGAAGCAGTTGCCCTTGCCCCCATCGTATGCAGCAACGCGCATGTCGCCCGCCGTGGGCTCCTGATCGAAATACAGGCACTGCATGAGCGTCGACTTGCCCGAACCGGACTCGCCCACAATGCCCAAAATCTCACCGCGATGCACCTCGAGCGAGATGTCGCGCACCGCATGCACCGTACCGCACACGGGGCAGATATTGCGCTCGAGCTTAGCATGCGGGTCGCGGCAGTAGTCGCAGCCGGCGCCAAAACGCTTTGCCAAATGGCGAACGGACAAAACCGGAGCTTCATCCTTAAATTCATGATGAACCGTAGCGGGAAGCATCGTCGTTCCCTTACTCATCGCTTCCGCCCTCCTCGAGACGCCATGCGCAATAATCGGTATCGGAGCACTGCCATGCCTTCTTGCCCGTAACGGGATCGATGGTTTGAGTCATATAGACACCCGTCGCCCCGCAGATGCAGCAGCGCTTGCCCTCAAAATCCTCGCGCACAAAGGGATAATCTTCGAAGGCGAGCGATTCGACCTTGGTATGCGGCGGCACGGCGTAGATCTTCTTCTCGCGCCCCGCTCCAAACAAAAAGAGATTCTCGGCATCGTTGAGCTTGGGATTATCGAAACGCGGAATGGGGCTCGGTGCCATGACGTAGCGGTCTTGCACCATCACGGGATGGTCCGCGCCGGTGGTGGTGGAGCCGTAGCGCACGATCTGCTCAAAGAGCTCCAGGTAGGCACCGGTGTATTCGGCCTCGGCATGCAGACGGCGTGTCACACTCTCGCGCGCCTCGTAGGTACGCAGGGGCTCTGGCATAGGAACCTGCAGCACCATGAGCTGGTCACGGCGCAACGGGAGCTCGGGAATGCGATGGCGACTCTGGATAAGGGTCGCGTCCGCCGTGGCCGTGGTGGTCTCGACACCCGTGGTCTCATGCACGAGGCGCCTGATGGACACGGCGTTGACACTCGCGTCCGAACCCTGGTCGATCACCTTGAGCACGTCGTCAGGCCCTATGCATGACAAGGTGACCTGCAAGCCGCCCGTGCCCCAACCTCGGCCGATGGGCATCTCGCGGCTCGCAAACGGTACCTGATAGCCGGGGATGGCAACGGCTTTCAAAATCGCACGACGAATCTCGCGCTTGGAGCCCTCATCCAAAAAAGCGAAGTTATAGTTGCGCTGCACAGGAACCGTCCCCCTCCTGCTCCTTGGCATGATTCATAGAACGCAGAGCCGCATCGAGCTTGCTTTGGAACGTCACGTAGTGCGGCAGCTTGAGATGGCTGATAAAACCCGTAGCCTCCACGCCATCGATGTGGTAGAGCACGAACTCCTGGTCCTGCGTGGGATAGCGCACGTCGTCGACGCGCAGCGAATGATCGAGGACGCTCATGGCGATAGCTTTGCTCTCGTCGCTGCCGGTAACGAGGCCGTAGCCCACGTCGAGCGCGTTCACGTGCTCGCCCGTCTCGGTAACCTCGTCGTCGGCAATCAGGCTTTCGACCTCACAGACCGGAAGTGCACCCAGATAATACGCATCATCGGCAGAAGCCTGGGCGCGATCAACACCGGGAGCATCGATCGTCACCGGCACACTGCCGCGACGCAGTTCACCCACCGTGGGATGGGAGATGCCAAAGCCGCGGATAGCAGCATATCCGATGGCGACAACCGCCTGGGTAAGTCCGCGCGAAAGGGCCTGCAGGATAACGCTGCGGGGCGCCGGCGTGGAAAGCGGGGTCTTGGTGATGTCGATGGGATCGGTATCGTCAACGGCACAGGGGTGAATCATGCCGATCTGACGAAGACTATCGCACACCTTGGGAACGCAATCGAGAGGTACCGCCTCGGCCACAGTGCAAAAAGCCTTGGAGGCTTCGTCCAAGCGCTCGTCGATCGCAGCGCGAGCAGCGCGGACATCGTCATCTTGCTCCTCACTCAAATCGAAGTTGATAAGGCGATGGCTGTAATCGCGGGTTGCACCCAAGATCTGTCCACCCTCGATATCTTTGAAGGCCGCGGAGATGCGGCGCGAAACGCGCATCTCGCCCGTATCGATCACGCGCGATGTGTAGAGACGTTCGAGCGTGGAGCGGTAGGCTCGCACCAAAAAGACAGCTTCCTCGATAGAGCCCGATGCCTGCCTGAGTGCGATTGCAGCAACCTCGGGAGCCCAAACGGAACCCTCAGACTGCACCTGCTCGACCGCATGCGGCATGGCCTCGATGATGAGTGCGGGATCGAGCGCGCGGCCACCCGCAACGCGCTCGCGCTCAAGCAGCTCAAGCGATGCGGCGATTGCCTGCTCGCCACCGGAAACGGCTACATATCCCATGATTCAACCTCCCTGCAAGCGCTGGAACGGGGAACGGCGGCGATATGGCCAAATCCATCCACAAACATCAGGTCGATGCCGCAGGGGAACTCGTCCAGGCGCCCAACGCGCGCACGCAATACATCACCGCGATCGCAGGAGAAGTGCGTGGCGCCATCGATGCCAGGGCCCATGAGCTCCCAAGCGCTCTTGGCGTATGCGTGAGAAGCGGAGCCCACGCGTGCGCCCTGTGCATCCAGGCCTAAAAGCACGGAGCACTCGACAATGGCCGTTGCACCGCGATGCGGCTGCTCAAGGGTTCCCGCCGTAAGCTCAGCGACCGCACTCGCCGCGTCATTGCCCCGAAAAGCCTCCGGAACGATTGCGCAGGAAGCCACATCCAGCGCCGCAAGCGTCACATGCGTCCGACTCGCAATCTGCCGAGCGGCGCGCTCGTAGCCCAATGCCATGCAGAAGGTTGTGCCGCTATCAAGCAGCATGTCGGTCAGCATCAGCGTCGAAGGAAACAGGCCGCAGCGCTTCGCCTCGGTCTCATAGGCATCCGTGATGGCCAGACGACAAACCTCGCCGGGACGCGCCATACAGTCGAGGACCGCGCGAAACGTCCCTTGTAGCTCAAAGGCGCGTTCATCAAGAGACGGGTCTCGATCGAAAACCTCATTCTGCTCGCTCATTTGACCACCGTCTGAACACTCATGTCTTGACCGGACATCTCGTCAAACTCGACGCGCGATACATAGGTTCGAGCGTCCTGTGCAACCACGTGCTCGGACACCGCGGCCTGCACCTTTTCGATGCGACGCTCAAGCTCCGCCAGGTAGGCAGGCGCCGGGTCCATCGCATAAGCGGCATCGATTACCGCGAGCGCCCGAGCATGCGCGGCATCGGTTCCCATAAGCACGCCCAGGCCATCGGCCTCGCCAATGCGCACGCGGCTCTCGGTAACAAGCACCTCGCTCAGATAAAAGCGGCTGTTGCGAGCCGTCTCGCGCACCTGACACATCACAAGGCCCTGGTGCGCCGGCACAATGTCTTCGGCAGGCGTATCGGCCTCGACCAGGCCCGCCAGTTCGAGCGCAAGCGCAGGGCCGCTCTCAACCAGGACCTCGGTCCTCTCTCTTCTTGTTAGCATGCAAATCTTTCCTTAGTTATCCGAGTCGATGATGTAACGGCGACGAAGGCGAACCGAGATGAACTCGAGTGCAAACGACACAGCTAGGCACACATAGACAATCACGCCCACCTCGTGCAGGTTGTAGTAGTAGTTGCCTGCCTGATACAGCTGAAAGCCGATACCGCCCGCGCCCGCAAAAGCGCCCACAGCCACCGCATTGGCAAAATTGATCTCGAAGCGAATGAAGGTCCATGAGAGCTGTTTCGTGATGGTAGCCGGACAGATGGCCTGGAACACAATCTGCCAGAAGCTGGCACCGCTCGCAGAGAGTGCCTCGATTACATCTGCATCGATTTCTTCAATCGACTCGGAGTAGCCCTTGGTAAGATACGCGATGGAATGGAAGGAAATTCCCAGCACCGCCGCCTCGGATCCAAGGCCGATGGCCACCGTTAAGACGAGTACCCACAGAATCGTTGGAATCGCTCGGATGATAGCAACGAATCCTTTGACCGCATTGGAAACGAGCGGATTCGAGAGGTTCTCGGATGCCGCCAGCGCCAGGAAAAACGAGACAATGGCCGAGATGATGGTGCACAGCACGGTAACCGCAATGGTGACCAACGTGCTCTCGGCAACCTTTGCCCAGCTAAAATGCGCAGCTCCCAACGGCGGATCAAGCGCCGGTTGGAACATCATGGCACAGAAATCAGACCAGGTTTGAGCGAGTGCACGGCCAAGGTCCACCGTGCCAAAGTCCATGCGCACAAAAGCGACGACCGTTAAGACGCACAGAACGCCCAAGGTGAGCACGACGGAATAGTTGCGCCCCCGGCGGGAAACAAGGCGAATCCGCCCGGCGTGAGTGCGCTCGATTGCAGCGGCTGCGACAGGAGTCGATTCGATTGCCTCCACTAGATCATCGACCTCCTTGCAGCATTGGAAATCGCTTCGACCACGAGCACCAAGGCGATGGTTACAAGGATCACCAATCCGGCACAGTCATAACGGAAGGAGGCATAGTACAGGTTGAAGGCAAAGCCAATGCCCGTGCCGGTAAGCAAACCCACCAGCGTCGCCTCGCGAATATTGGTCTCGACCATATAGAGTGTCCAGCTCATGAGCTCTGCCACAGCAAGTGGCAGGCCCGCCTGAAAGACGATCTGCCAAAAGCTGGCTCCGCAGCTGTGCAGCGCCTCGATGGGACCGCTGGGAATCTCGTCGAGCGTATCGAGGAAAAAGCGAGTGATCTGACCGAACGTCGCCAAGAAGAGCGCAAGAAAACCCGTGAATTCGTTTTGTTTAAACGAAAGAAGCAAAAGCAGCGCCCATGCGATCATGGGAACATTGCGAAAGATATTGGCGAACACGCGAATGACGCCGCGCACGACACCGTTCTCGACACCAATGCTCGAACACCCCAGTACCGCAAAAACGATGCCCAAAAGCGCTGCAAGCATCGTGGCGGCGATGGAATCGAACACCGTCGAAACCACCTGCGAGGCAATCATCCCCAGCTGGCCGAGCGACGATGCCGTGGGACAGAAGTTCTGAAGCATCCACACGATGGCTGCCGGCACCGAGCCCAAGGCATACTCAAAGCTAAAGTTGCTGACGAGTGACGCCCCTTCGGCAACAAGGACGATGGCGACGAGCGCCGCGAACGTGCGCAGCTGGCGCTTCTTGAACCAGCTCAGATCGAGAACTTTTCCCGAACCCAAGTCGCCATAGGATGCGGCGGGCACGGAACTGCACTCCCCCGCGCTCATCGCAGGGCTCCAGAAGGAACAGAGGAAGCCATGCCAACAGACGCAGGCGTCGCGCCAGCTTGGGGCCCTGACACCGGAACGGAAATGAAGCCCTCTTCTCCATCGCCGTAAATCACCGCGATCATCTGGGGGGTCAGCTCGGCAGGCGCGCCCTCGAATACCTTCTCGCCCGCACGCAGGCCCACGATACGATCGGAAAACTCAAGTGCCATATCCACCTGATGCAGATTGACGATGCAGGTGATGCCATGCTGACGAGTCACGCGATGCAGATGCTCCATGACAGCACGGCTGCTCTTGGGATCAAGGCTCGCGATAGGTTCATCGCATAGAATGATGCGGGGATCTTGAATAAGTGCGCGGGCGATACCCACGCGCTGCTTTTGTCCGCCCGAGAGCTGATCGGCGCGGCGATAGGCAAACTCGCCCAGGCCCACTTCGTCAAGCAGCTCGAACGCACGGAGCTTCTCGGCTTCGCTGTAGAGGCCCAGCGA